>NZ_JAJTDH010000016.1:0-60100 GCF_021300285.1 Microcystis sp. 49638_E5
CCCTTAGACTTAGCTAGTGGTGAACAGGCTCCCGTAGCTCTGACTGCTCCTGCTATCAATGGTTAATTCCTAGTCTGAACGAAAAGGCACTCCTGCGAGGGGGTGCTTTTTTGTTGTTTGATTATACTCATATTTTCCTTTTTTAAGGAAAATATGGAGTTATTTGACTCGATAAAATTGCTGTGTCAGTTCAGCTGCATCTTTAACCCAAAGGACAAGAGCGACTATAGAAGGTTAATAGATGAAGTTTTTGTTATCATTAAGTAGCTGGTTATAATTAAATTAAAAATAGATTTTAGGTTCGATCCCCCCTGCCCCCCTTGATAAGGTAGGGTTGATTCATGAATCAACCCTACCCTTGATAACGGGGGTGTCTGATAATTTTTAACGCCTACCTACTTAAAACTGAGAGATTTTCATTAAGAGTTATAGTAAATCCCGTTATAATAGGGTGAGTAAAGACGAGGAATTGACGCTCACCGAAGCACTCATGGGAGGGATTCTTGGTTCAACGAGTCCACTTAAACTAGATACCTTGCGTTATCCAACCCAGAGGTGGTTCTCACTCTTGCGAGTTACTTTTCGTGCGCCCCACGTTAGTTGTATTTCTACAAAGTTTGCTTGAATTGAAACGTTAGCTTCAAATACTGCTTTGTCTAGTTCCTGCAAAGACTTTACATCACGAGCCGGCGAGAAACTAGAACTATTGAGTAGAACCCTGTATCTTTAATTGTCAGGGTGCAGATAGCGTAGTGATTAGACTACATGGATTTTTAAAGCGGTTGATTACCCTATCCGCTCTACTTATACAGTAGCTAATTTTCATGAGTAGGCTTCGGCCGTGAGATCAGCGTTCGACCGAGCTCACGCCGAGGTCCGAACGGTCAAGACCCTTAAAAGAAGAAGTTATTCGAGATATGGAAACTACTCCCAACAAATTTATACCCAAGTAGTTTGTTCCTTGTCGCCAACGGCTATCTTATCTACTCGCGCCTAGAAATTAGTTGAATTGACCCAACACTTTCAGCGACAAAATATCTGATTAATTGTGTATCAGTGCGTTTGACACTCCCGTGGCTAAAAGCGAGGGATTCTTGGTTCATAGAGTTTCCTTAACCTGACAGGACGTATCCAACCAAACTAGAGGGAATCTCTCCCCAAGCGTATTAGTTTCCGTGTGTCCCACGGTACTTAGTCTCTTTTTGAGAATGTTGATAGCGGCGTTAATATCTCTATCTTCTACATAGCCACAATGGGGACAAATATGGGTTCTTGTAGATAGAGATTTAGGTACTTTTTGACCACAATTAGAACAGTTTTGACTCGTGTTATGGGGGGCTACTGCTACCGTAGCCTTACCATATTTAAAACCAAAATATTCTAACCATTGCCGAAAAGTTGACCAAGCCACATCATTGATAGATTTAGCTAGTCTAGAGTTTTTTACCATGCCTTGAATATTTAAGTTTTCGTAGGCGATGAAATCGTTAGATTTAATGACGCACAATGCCTCTTTTTCGACAAAGCCTTTACGTTGCCTACTTACTCTTAAATGCTTTCTAGCATATCTCTTTCTGTCCCTTTGGTAGTTGTTTGATTGGGGTTGACCTTTTCTAAACTTTTTGGATTTTTTCCGATTCAAACGGCTTAATCTTTTTTCTGCCTTGCGATAGTATTGTGGTATCTCTACCGTTTCCCCATCACTATTAGTGTAGAAAACTTTTAAACCTACATCCAATCCTACACATTTCTTTGTTGGTTCTAGGGGTTTAGCGTATTCCCGAATATCAACACTAAGACAGAATTGGACATAGTAACCGTCTGCTCGTTTAACAATCCTAACTCATTTAATTTGGTCTAGAGGGTAAAAGTTTAGATCTCTGGTTCATTTCAGTTTAACCGTCCCAATGTTTTTCTTATCTGTGAAAGTAATTTTTTTTCTATCCTCCGATAGTTGACCTCCACAGTTTTTATATTCCACAGAACGATTATTTTTCTGAAACTTAGGATAACCCTTTTTACCTTTAACCTTTTTCTTACAATTGTCATAGAAACGAGCAATAGACGACCGGGCCCGTTCTGCGGCTCGACTGAGCATCGCCGAACGTCCGATGCTTGTCTAGGAGTAGAATTTAGAGTATCGACAAACTTAAACTGTGTTGACATTGTGCTTTTACGTTGACATTGAGCCTTTACATTGAGCCTGTCGAAATGTGTCGAAATGTGTCGAAATGTGGACACTGAGCTTTTACATTGAGCCTTTACATTGAGCCCGTCGAAATGTGTCGAAATGTGGACACTGAGCCTGTCGAAGTGCTGTTTTATATTGGTCGGGGTTTCATCCCGTCTCTAAAAGCGAGGGTCTTCAGACATTTGAGATAAATGTTGCCGATTTACCTTCCCGGAAGCTAGGAATCTGTGCTAAGTTGTTGCAAGGATTATCTTCTGAGGCAGCCCTCAGAAGATAGACCATCAATCGAGATCAACTTTATCCTTTTTAACCTTGAGAGTTTGAAAAATGACCAAAAATCAGCAACTTTTGGCGAACATGGGGGGGGGGAGCCTTGCTCTCCTTCTTTCCTTGAGCTTAGGACAACAAGCTTCTGCCACCACCCTCGTTAGCAACCTATCTCCAACACCTTCTATGGGATACCCAGTAAAATTTGATGAATGGTTACGTTCAAGTTTTACGACTGGCAGTGGCAGTTATGGTTATACTATTAACTCGGTCACTCTTCGGTTAGCAGAAATGACTGCAAATCCCAATTTATTTGTCAGGCTCTATAGCGACAGCAGTGGAGGACTCGGTAGTCAGATAACCAGTTTTACTAACCCTAGTTTCACTCCTAACATTACCAACGATTACATCTTTACCCTTACTACTCCGCAAACATTAGCCGCTAATACTGCCTACTGGTTAGTTGCGGGGATTTCAGAGGGCAGTGGGGAATATCTATGGGCATTTACTCAATCACCCGACCAAACAGGGTTTCCTGGCTGGTCGATTGGTGATAATCCCTTTAATAGTACTAATCAAGGAGGTATTTGGAGTAATAATTTTTCTACTGCATTTAAAGCTTTTCAATTCAGTGTTAACGGGACAGAAAACACTTCTCCCCCTCCCCCTACTAACATTCCTGAACCGGGTTCCGTTGTTGCCTTGTTAGGATTAGGAGGATTGGGGTTAGCCTCTAGGCTGAAAAAACTCTCTACTCGTGCTTAGAAATTAGCTGAATGGAAACATCTTTCCGTCATCAGTCTTCGATGTCTTGGTAAACGAGGGAATATCCTAGCGACTCCCTGACTTTCATTGATAAATCTTCTTGACCTTATCGTGATATAGAGATTTATCAAAGCACGATTAACTTCTGTAAATAAAAACAAATTACCGCTAATTTTTCGATCAAAAAAAAGTATTTCTCAGGCAATTTTTCCCGTATCGAAGTATTAGCGGTGTGTTTTTTTATTATTGAACCAACGAGAAAAGTTTTACTTTAACGAAAGCACTTTCGGATCTTCTCGACTTTGTGTGACAAGTGTGCCATAAGCTTCGGGAAATCTAGCCGCCGCGAGTGCCACCTAATCTCCTTCTCGGTAGAATTCTGGGAAAAGAACGGTGGGGGGGGAATTACGGTTAAAAACTTTTTCTATGTACATGACTGCCATTTTAGCAAATAGGCTTTATCCCTTTCTATTAAGAAATATTACAATAAACATGGGGACATTAAGAAAAGTTAATGGGTGTATACATTGACGGATAAGGGTTTTCAGCTATTATAGTATATATGTATGAGGAAATTTTTCTTCTGGCGGGATGTTACTAGACTAACCGCCCAAGGGAAAAAATAGGAATTCTCTTCGGGCATTTTTGGCTTTTACGGTAAACTCAGAGGGGGAATATATCCCCTATCTGGCTTTAATCTGAACTGAGGTTAACCACGGCTAATTCTAATGTTGTCCCTTCCTTTTCTAGCTCCTTTTTGCTAAAACTTAACCCTTCATCCAAACAATCAATTACCACCGTATCCCCTTCCATAAAAGCTTGTTCGAGAATTTTTGTGGCTAAAGGATTCTCTAACTCCCGTTGGATAGCGCGTTTTAAAGGTCGCGCACCGTAGGTGGGGTCGTAACCAACAGTAACAATATGATTTTCTGCGGCCGTAGTTAATTCTAGATTAATTTTTTGTTCTGCTAATAATCTTTCCAGACGCTGTAATTGCAGACGAACAATGTAACGCAATTCTTCTTTTTTCAGGGTATGGAAAATAATTAAATCGTCGATACGATTCAAAAATTCGGGACGAAAATGACTCCGCAAAGCTGTTAAAACCCGTTTCCGCATCTCCTCATAATCGGCATCTTCGGAAACATTTAAAATATGGTCACTGCCAATATTACTGGTCATGACGATAATCGTATTCCGAAAATCCACCACTCGCCCCTGAGAGTCGGTAATGCGCCCATCGTCAAGCACTTGTAATAAAATGTTAAAAACATCCCGATGGGCCTTCTCCACTTCATCCAATAAAACCACCGAATAGGGACGACGACGCACCGCTTCCGATAGTTGTCCCCCTTCCTCGTAACCCACATAACCCGGAGGAGCGCCGATTAACCGCGAAACCGCGTGTTTTTCCATGTATTCCGACATATCGATGCGAACCATGGCTTCTTCTGAGTCGAACAGTAACCCCGCCAAGGCCCGCGCTAACTCGGTTTTACCCACTCCTGTGGGTCCCATAAATAGGAATGAACCAATCGGACGGGAGGGATCTTTCATTCCCGCGCGTGCGCGTCGAATCGCCGCTGCTACTGCCGTGACCGCTTCATTTTGTCCGACAACTTTTTTCTGTAAATGAGACTCTAATTCTAATAATTTTTGTCGTTCCGATTCCATTAAACGATTGACGGGAATTCCTGTCCAACGGGCAACTATTTCGGCGATATCAGCATCAGTTACCTGTTGTCTTAACAGGGTCGAACCTGCCGCTTGAATAGTTTCTAGTTCTTTTTCTTTTGCTTCTAATTCCCCTTGTAAAATTTCTAGTTTGCCATACTTTAATTGGGCCGCTTTATTGAGATCATAAGCACGTTCGGCCTGTTCCACCTGTAGGCGCAATTGTTCTTCTTCCTCTCGTAATAATTTAATTTCCTCGGCGATATGTTTTTCCGTTTGCCATTGGTCAGCGAGAGGCTTTTGTTTACTTTCTAATTCCTCAATTTCTTCGATAATTCTTTCTAAACGCTCTTGAAAAGCTCGATCTTTTTTCTCCTCTTTTTCTAAGGAGAATTTTTCCATTTGTAACTGCATTAAGCGACGATCTATCATTTCCAAATCGGCGGGTTTAGTGGTACTTTCTACCTCTAATTTGGCCGCCGCTTCATCGACTAAATCGATCGCTTTATCCGGTAAAAAACGATCGCTAATATAACGATGGGATAGGGTAGCTGCTGCCACTAGGGCCGAATCGGTAATTGTCACCCCATGATGCAGCTCATAACGTTCTTTTAAACCCCGGAGAATTGAGATAGTATCCTCCACGGAAGGTTCCTTAATATAAACCTGTTGAAAACGTCTTTCTAAAGCGGGGTCTTTTTCAATATGATTGCGATATTCATCTAAAGTTGTCGCCCCAATACAGCGCAATTCCCCCCGAGCTAACATAGGTTTTAATAGGTTGCCTGCATCCATCGATCCCCCTTCCCTAGAACCCGCACCGACAACGGTATGCAGTTCATCGATAAAGAGAATAATTCGCCCTTCTGATTGGGTAACTTCTTTCATGACTGACCGCAATCTTTCCTCGAATTCGCCTCGATATTTTGCCCCAGCGATTAAACTTCCCATATCGAGGGAAATTAACTGACGATTTTTCAAAGATTCGGGAACATCTCCGTTAACAATCCTTTGGGCTAATCCTTCAGCGATAGCGGTTTTTCCTACCCCCGGTTCACCGATTAAAACTGGGTTATTTTTCGACCGTCGCGAGAGGACTTGTACCACCCGTCGAATTTCTTCATCACGACCGATAACCGGGTCTAATTTGCCTTCTTTGGCCGCCGCTGTTAAATCCCGGCCATATTTATCTAAAGCTTCGTATTTTTCCTCTTGATTGGGTTCAGTAACCTTTTGAGTACCGCGAATTGCTTTGATAGCTAATTCTAAATCTTGGGGGTCAAGATTGAAAGTGCGTAAACATTTCCGGCCAACCCTTTCATCTTCGGCAAAACCGACGAGAAGATGTTCGACGGAGATAAATTTATCTTGCCAACTTTCCCTGGATGCTTCCGCTCGATCGAGCAGCAGATCCAGACCACGACCTAGGTATAATTGATCGACGATGGCCACTTTCGGCTGTCGGTTGGTGAAGACTTCTAGCTGTTGTTGCAGTCGCGGAATTTCTATATTAGCTTTTTGTAAAATCCGGGTGGCTAGACCGTTATTCTGCTCTAGGAGGGCAATAATAACGTGTTCCACCTCTAAGGTCTGGTTTTTGAAGCGTCGCGCAATTTCTTGCGATTTAACGATTGAATCCCAAGCTTGTTCGGTAAATTTATTCGAGTCTGTGGGTTGCATTCTGCACCAATGAGGAAAGCCAGTGTCAGAGGTATAGTATAGCAAGGAGTCTCGATCGATCACAAAGTTCTAGGATCGACAAAAGCTCTGACTTGAAAGAGGGTGTAGGGTGTGGGGTGTAGGGTGTAGGGTGTGGGGTGTGGGGTGTAGGGTGTAGGGTGTAGGGTGTAGGGTGTGGGGTGTGGGGAGAATAAATAAAAAAGTCTCCTATCTCCTATCTCCTGACTTGAAAATACAAGCTGAAATAAGGCAAATTCGTCAATCATACTAAATCCGTTGAGTATAGGCTACATATCAGGAGAGGCACTCCTGCGAGTGAAGTGACTCTCAAATTATTACAGATGCGTCAGCGGCTGCGTGTAAGCATCCCACCGAAAAACTAATGCGCGGGGGGTTTGGGGGGTAGAACCCCCCAAAAGCTTGGATTGAGTAATCAGATCTGAAGTAATACGGCCATCCGTTGAGTCTAGGCCACATATCAGGAAAGAAACTCCTGCAAAAGGGGGAATAAATAATCAGTTTTTAATAACCGGATTTAGGATCAGAATATTTTCATGCTTGACGGTGAAAATTTTTTCATCGGGTCTGACTTATTTATCGCTATTACCCAATTGGGTTAAAGCAGTCCCGGTGAGGCGACAAATTTGCCACTCTTTGAAGGCCTTAGCCCCCATTTTTCCATAAAAATCGATCGCTAGTTGATTCCACTCTAAGACAGTCCATTCTAAAAGTCCTGCATCCCTAGCGACGGCAATTTTAGCCACAGCCATTAGTAAAGCTTTCCCGATACCTTGACTGCGATAATCGGGTAAAACGAAGATATCTTCCAGATAAATCCCCGGTTTAGTTATAAAGGTAGAATAGTTAGCAAAAAATAGGGCAAAACCGACTATTTTACCCTCTACTTCCGCCACCAATGCTTCGATGTAGGGTTTTTCCCCGAATAAATGCTCCCCTAAAGCTTGACTATTTCCTGTCATTAAATGGCTGAGTTCTTGATAGGCTGCTAAGGCAACAATTAAGTCAAAAATATCCTTGACATCGGTAGCAACGGCAGCACGGATGGAATAATTCATGATTGCTGGTCAAATCTTGATTTTAATGCTGATGATGTTTATGGGGAGATTCAGCCGGGGGAGAATTAAGATTGGAAAAATGGCCGTTATTTAATCCCATGCCAACGCTACCAATACTGAAAAGTCCCATGGAAACAAAACCGGCCGCAATTGTCCCCATGGCCACGGTTCCAATGGAAACTACTCCCATAGGAACAATACCGATGGAAATAACGCCCATGGGAACAATGCCAATAGAAATTATACCAGTGGGGGCAATACCGATCGACAACCATTTTCGCCCAGAATTACCACAACTATTCTCTTTTTCTTGACCTAGATTGGAATCCATGCTTTTAATCCCGAAGATGCTTTGAGCCTTCCCATCCTAGGTTAGGGGTAGAATTCTTGTCAAAAGACCAGTAGTCAAAATGAAAGTTAATTTTTTATAAAAACTATTGACTTTTCATCTCAGTTATGTATTGGCGGGATACCAGCCATATCGAGAATTTTCGGGACTAAATCCTCTCGTTTAATCGCCATGATGTGGACACCTTGACATAACTGCTGGGCTAATTTTATTTGTTCGGCGGCGATTTTGATGCCTTCTTCGAGGGGATGGGGTGCGTCGGCGAGTCTTTGAATGATCTGGTCGGGAATTTGTACCCCCGGCACATTTTTATTTAAAAATACGGCGTTTTTAGCTGATTTTAACAGAAAAATCCCGGCTAGAATCGGTTTATCGGCCAGCGAGGCCACCTGCTGCATGAACTTATCAAGACAATCGAAATCCGTAACTAATTGACTTTGAAAAAACTGCGCTCCTGCTTCGATTTTACGCTCAAAACGGCTTTGAAGACCAGACCAACTTTTTGACTGCACATCGACGGCAGCCCCAGCAAAAAGTTCTAGGCGTCCATCGGGTAAAGATTTATCGTTAAAGTCAAAACCTTTATTTAATTTATCGATTAATTTTAACAAACGTACCGATTCTAGGTCAAAAACTGCCCTAGCTTTGGGGTGATCTCCTGCTTTGACGGGATCTCCAGTTAAAGCTAGTATATTTCTCAATCCCAAAGCATGAGCGCCCATGAGATCTGCTTGTAATCCGATCACATTGCGATCGCGGCAGGCTATTTGACAGATGGGTTCGATGTCGTGTTGATAGAGAATAGCGGAGGCAGCCAGAGAGGACATTCGCACTACGGCGCGACTGCCATCGGTAATATTAGCCGCATGAACGCGATTTTTTAGCCAGAGGGCCATTTCTAGCATATGACTGGTATTACCCCCTTTCGGGGGAGTAATCTCGGCTGTAATCAAAAATTCTCGGTCTTGAACCGCGCGTTGTAAACGAGTAGTCATCAATTTATCTAGGTTTTAACCATAAATTTTATAGCAGATTTAGCCCGGAAATGGCTCTTAGGGAAGCAATGATCATCGGGCTGCTTTATACTGGTCGGTGTCAGCACCTGGCTGATATCAGATAAGTTAACTGGCAGGAAAAATTTTTTAATGTAGTATAATACACGGACAGTTTAACCAAATCCGTTTACAAGTGTAAAGGACAACGGATTCGATCGAGCGATCATGCAAACTCTTCCTCCTCCTACTAAAGACAAAGACGCAATCATGACCCATCCCCTTAAAATCGTCGCTTTAGGAGATAGCCTTGTGTATGGCTATGGCGACCCCGTGGGTGGCGGTTGGGCCGAGCGCCTACGTCGTTTGTGGATGGAAAGTGCCGGTCATACCCTGTATAATTTGGGTATTCGCGGCGATCGAGTGGTACAAGTGTCCGAACGCTTAGAACAGGAATTTCGTCTCAGGGGGGAAATTCGCAATCGTCTTCCTGACCTGATTCTTCTCTCCGTCGGTGTTAATGATACAGCCCGTTTAGGCCGGCCCGATGGTCGCACTTATACCGATCACGATCTTTTTCAAACTCAAATTGAACATTTACTGGGCCGGGCCCGTTCTCTTTGCCCGGTTTTGTTTATAGGTATGATTCCCGTGGATGAGCGGAAAATGCCCTTTTTAGATTGTTTTTACTTCAACCATCGCGATCAGTATCGTTTTAAAGAAACCACTAAACAAGCTTGTCTAGAGCAAAATATTCCCTATCTCGATTTATTTGATCTCTGGATGAACCGGGGTGATCTGTGGTGTCAAGAAAGATTAATGCAAGATGGACTTCATCCCAATGTCCAGGGCTATCAATCAATTTTAGAGGATATTTTAAACTGGTCGCCCCTCACCTCCTTTGTCGGTGTGGATGGTTTTATTCAACCGTTTACAGGAATTGTAGAAAAGTGATGTCCTCTGTTATCAGTGGATCTAGCGGTGCTACGGAAACGAGAAGATCCGGTAATATAACTGAACTTACCCCATACATACCTAATACAATGCTGAACAGACAATTGCGCTACTCGTTCAAAATGTAGTAAATTGAGGGGCAAAATTTCCCAATCATTGCTCTGAATTTGTGACTCAATAAATTCTCGAAAAGGTGAATCAAAAGTTAATTTTCCCAGACTATATTTGATCGTCATTTTACCAAAACTACCTTAACTAAGATAAACTAGATTTTCTCTTTCATTAATCATAATTTTATGGTTGTCTCTCCATTGTTTATTATTAGTGACATACCAAAGAAATACATGACTATCTATTAAAACTTTGAGCATAATTATTGATAATCTTCAAAATCAGTTAAAGGGGCATCAAAATCATCGGCTATCCAAAATTTTCCCGCAGCACTTCTCGGTTGAAGCGGTGGTTTCTTGGCTAACTTTACAGGACTTAATTTAACTACAGGTTCATTATTTTCTGTGATGATAATTTCTTCACCTTCAAGTCCAGCTTCCCATAACTCATTAAGTTGATTTTTGGCTTGTTTTAATTCAACTGTAGTCATTAGTTTACCTCACTGATTAACAACACAAACATTAGTTTAATCTCAATCAAGAAAAGCGATGGATTAAGTTATATCTAGGGTTTGCTGAATAAATGTGAAATGTAGGCAAGGTAAGAGTTTTGTGGCTTTACGAGCGAAACAGGTGCAAATTTTGAGAGAATCGTCGTTCAAAACCTTGCGTCTTCATCGGCCCGCGTCCTGTAGGGGCGAAGCATTCGGGCAATAACCTATCGGTGAAACCGGAGATTTTCTATCCGAATGCTTCGCCCCTACTTTTTGCCGCAAACCCTATCTATATCCTTACTTTTAATCATGATACCAATACTCACCCCCTGTCAGGAATGTCAGACACATTCTCATACTTTCTAGCGGAATTATCGCCATTAGCCTGTAGTAGTAGTAGGTTGGGTTGAGGAACGAAACCCAACACACAATAATTGTTATGATTTCTTGGAGCAGCTTGAAAAATCGATCTTCTATGTTCAGCAACATCACCACATCAGTGAAGAAATCTGCACTCGGCAAGGGGCAGTATGAAAATGGGATCACTTATTTAGATTTCAGATGGTATATGGTAAAATTTGCATAATTCAGTAAGATTAGTATTATCCTATATTATTTCAACTCAACTTCCTATGAGTAGCAAATCTACGATTAAATTGCTGATCGCTTTTAACGATCCTAACCTGGAGCCTGAAGAACGCGACGAACAGGCCCAAGTATTACTAACAGAACTACAACAGGCAGATGAAGTTGAATCGGTTAAACGTATTCTTGATCCCAATCCCCCTGAAGGTAATAAGTCGTTGGGCGGTTTTTTGGGAGGAATGTTAATGACCGAAGTTAACCCCGCTAATGGGAAAAAGTTGTTAGGGTTTCTGGGCGATCGCCTGGGAGGTAAACCGATAGAATTGTCGGTAGAGGCCAATGGTCGCAAGTTGACGGTTAAGGCTCACAGTCGAGAAGAATTGGAAATGGCTATTAAAGCGGCTCAAGACTTTATCTCAGGTTAAAGAAGGTATTATGGCAAAAATTGCTTTGTTAATTGGTGTGAGCGAGTATTCCGCAGGATTGCGCCCAATTTCTAGTGCCATTCTAGACGTTGAAGCAATGCGCCGAGTATTAGAGCATCCAGACATGGGAGCCTTTGATCAGGTTACAGTTTTGCCTAACCCAGACAAAGGGAGCATGGAAAAAGCAGTTGAGGTTTTATTTGCTAATCGACAGAAAGATGATTTGGTGCTTTTATATTTTTCTGGGCATGGACTTAAAGCTCAAAATGCTAGATTTTTTCTAAGTACAAGAGAAACTGGGCGTGATCAGAATGGAGATTTTCGTCGTGCAACAGCTTTAGCGGCAACTAAACTTCAAGAGTACATCACAGATAGTCGTTCCCAAAGGCAGATAATTATTCTCGACTGCTGTTTTAGCGGAGCATTGGTTCAGGGAATGCCAATCAAAGGGGAATTTAACATTCAAGAGGAATTAGGAGGTAAAGGAAGGGCGATTTTGACCTCTTCTAGTCCAATTGAATATTCTTTTGAGTCGGAAGATAACGATTTGTCCATCTATACAAAATATCTAGTTGAAGGAATTGAAACTGGTGCAGCAGATCAGGATGGTGATCAATTAATTTCTGTTAATGAATTGCATGAGTATGCCAGCGAACGAGTAAAGGAAGCTGCCCCGGCAATGACTCCCAAATTTTATCTTTCTCTTGAAGGAGATGATACTATTTATTTGGCCAGATCTCCTCTTGCTGCTAATGATCCTAAATTTAAGTATCGTAAAATAGTTGAGGATATTATTAAAAAGTGGAATGATGAGGATATTAAAGATTATTGTTTTAAGGAGGAAGACTTTTCTGCTGCAGATAGGGCAGTTTTGGATGCAACAATAGATCAATTAAATCTCTCACCAGATGAAGCCAGAACGATTGAAACAGAAGTTCTTAACCCACTGCTACGGCGACGAGACAATATTAAGAAATATAGGAATGCGTTTCGGAAAATAATAGCTGCTGCTAATCATACTCCATTGAAAAACAAAGATATAGAGAGTTTAAAGAAACTGCAAATTATCTATGGACTCAGGGATGAGGATATTCAGTTCATTGAGAAAAAAGTGAAAGCTTCTTTAATGGAAAAAATTTTGCATTCTATAAAAACTTTAAAGCCCCAAAGTTTCAAATTAAATCTGCTATTTAGCATAGGAATAGCATCAATAGCAGTTGTAAGTTTATTTGCCATTTATCGCCCTGATAATTGTTCAAAACAAACGGGCGACTTTATTAGTGAAGGAGAAGAAGTTCTTAATTACTCTCAATCGTTTAACAAGAAGAAAGGTGCAGAATATTTTGCACAGTGTGATTATCAAAAAGCCCTGTTAAGATTTAAGGACGCATGGCAACAGGATAGGCTAGATCCAGAAACGTTAATTTACTTAAATAATGCTTTACTAGAAGCCAATAAAATGCCATATTACACGATTGCTGTTGCTGTTAGTATTCCCAAAAATCAAAATGACTTTAATGATGATGATGGTGATAGTCGAGCAAATGAAATGTTACGAGGAGTAGCGCAATTACAAACAAAAATTAATCTAGGAATTTTAAATGACAATGATCCATTCCTCAAGTATTTTCCAGATCAAGATTTTATCAATAAAAAAGCGATTAATGGTAAGGGATTAAAAGTTGTCATTACTAATGATGAAAATGACGAATTACTAGCCCAAAAGACAGCATCATCTCTTTCCCAGCGTCCTGAAATTTTAGGGGTTGTTGGTCACTATCCCAGTGAAATGACTGTGGCAACGGTGGATATTTATAATCAAAATAATTTAGTTTTGATTTCTCCCGGATCAACGACTAGCGAGCTTACTAAATACCCCAGAAAAAATTTCCTGCGAACTGTTTTTTCCAGCGATCAACAATCTCCTGCCATTGCAAAATTTTTGCAAGAAAAGTCTATTAAAAAAGTGGTGGGCTTTTATAGTGAAGGAAGTCCATTTAGTGAATCTTTTTTTAATAGTTTTAAAACTATTTTTACACGCCCTCCATTCTCTGGAACTGTAGTAAAATTAGATGAATTTGATCTGGGAAATAATTTTAAGGCAGAAGAAGCCATCCAAGAGTTACGACGACAAACAGAAGCAAAAATAACAGAAACAATAGGGCTTGTACTATTCCCAAAAGCAATTGGCAATGCTCAAGGCGATGCAATTAGACTTATAAAACTTAATAATAGTCAAAATTGGGTTATCGGATCATGGGGACTTCGTAGTTCTCGTACCTTAGAACAAATTGACAACCTACAACCTTTTCAAAAGTTTGTTATAGCGGTTCCTTGGGATTCTTTAACCAGTCCTAACAAAAATTTTCTTAAGGATGCCAAAATTTTATGGACTACAACTTCTGTTAATGCAATAACAGCCCTATCCTATGATGCAACGCTTGCTCTAACAAAAGCTCTAGAAAAGGCAAATACTCCCACACGAATTAATATCCTTGAACACTTAAAGTCTCGTGAGTTTCTTGTCACTAAAGGTGCAACTGGGACAATTCAATTCGATGAAAATGGCGATCGCAAGAAGTTGGATGAAAATGGCGATCCCCAAGATCCCTCCGTAGAATTTGTTCACATTGTGGAGTGTCGGACACTAAGTTCAGATTTTGCTTTTGTCCCAATCAAGTATCCTACTGCTAAAGATGCTGGTTTATCCTGTTTAAACTCACCCAAAAAGCCTAGTCCCTAGCTAATCAGGGTTGACGGAAAAAGTCTGAAATGCCGCTAGGAAAAAGGTTTCGACTCAATCAAGCGATCGCCGACATCGTACCTACGTTCATCTTATATTTAATTCCACCCACCCACTTACAATAATCTATATTAAGCCAATAAAGCCCGTTTTATTGGTTTTCTTGCCTCCTATTAACAGTAGGCTAAAACTAATAATTAATATCATCGTCGCAATTACTCGTGGACTGGAGACAACAACTAATTATTTTTACCCGTTATCCGGAATTGGGGAAAGTAAAAACCCGTATGATTCCAGCTTTGGCAGCCGAGGGAGCCGAAGAATTGCACCGCAAACTGGCCGAATATACTCTCGGTAAATTAGCGGGTTTGAAGAATTTTCTCTCTCTGATCATCTACTACCATGGCGGCAGCGAGGAGAAAATGCGTACTTGGTTAGGTGAGCATTATTCCTATCATTCTCAACGGGGAAAAGACTTAGGAGAAAAGATGCAAAATGCCTTTGCCGATGGTTTTGCTCAAGGGATGACAGCGATCGCTATTATTGGCACAGATTGTCCAGAAATCGGGGAAAAAGAGATTTTAGCAGGCTTTGAGGCCCTAAAAACCCACGATATGGTTTTAGGGCCGGCGTTAGATGGAGGATACTACCTAATTGCTTTAAAACAGGTCTTTCCAGAGCTTTTTGACGGTATTCCTTGGGGAACGGGGGAAGTCTTGGCAAAAACTCAGACAATCGCCGCTAAACTGGCTTTAAAGACCGCTTATCTGCCTAAATTAGCCGATATAGATCGCCCGGAAGACCTGCCCATCTTAAAAAAATACCTGCCAGAATTAAGGTTGAACGATGACGGGGGTTCCCCTGCGGACTAAATCAAACAACACTTTCACATCCCGATTCCGCATCCGCACACAACCATGGGAAGCGGCGCTACCGAGGGAATTTTCCGCGGGGGTGCCATGAAAACCGATGGAATTTTTGCCGTCACTCCAAAAACCGATCCATCTTTCCCCTAGGGGACTATTGGGACCGGGAGCGCTGACTTTTCCCGTCCAGGGACTTTTCCAGACGGGATTGCGAACTAATTCCCGCACCTCAAATTTACCTGTGGGGGTTTCCCAGCCTTTTTTGCCGACGGCGACGGTAAATTGTGCTAAAACTTTACTATCTTGATAAACGTAAACTTTTCTCTCTTTCAGTTTCAGGACCAGATGGGTAGCAAGAGTTTGATTGGCTGCCGTATTCGGGGTGACGGTGCTGATTTGGTTAGCTTGGGCCGGATATAGGGGTAAACAAGTTAATCCTAATCCGATGATTAAGAGGGTCAAATTTCGTTTGAACGCCATTATTCCCACACTCCTCAATTGCGATAGCGATAATTTTTAAGGATAGCAAATAGGGAACTGTTTGGAAGCTCAAGCCGCTTATACTGTGCCAGTTTTAGCTTCGTACTGCCGACAACCTTCACAGGGACCTGTGGGATTAACCGCACAACGCAAATGGGGGGAATAGGCATTAAAACGACAACTAAGATCACCGATCAAGGCTGGTTTATTTTCTGTCCCTAGAGGAATTGACAAAAAATCACTGGCCATCACCGGGCTGTATTCGTGACGATGGCGAATCCCCCTCAAACGGTTGCTTAATCTCTGTTGGGATCGGTTAATCAACCAGAGACTAACGAGAGAGGGAAAGAGGGCGAGGATAAAAACAAAGGTTATCCTGATCACGATTTTAGTTTAGGCGATCACCAGTGATGCTAACTTATTATTGAGGCCGGCGCTAGAAATTAGGCCATAACCAGGGAAGACTTAAGGGGTTCTTCCTTTTTGCTTTCATAAACTGCCGCAGGACCGGGGAATCCTCTGGTTAGTTCCCGCACTTTAATCTCACCTGCTTGCAGGGATTTGGTCAAAATTTCCATGGCAACCACGGGTTTACCGGCACCACAGAAGAATAAATCGGCGGCGAAATAGCCGTGTTCAGGCCAGGTGTGGATCGCGATATGAGATTCAGCTAAAGTCGCCGTCGCGGTAACTCCGTGGGGACTGAACTGGTGGACACACAAATCGATCAGCGTTGCTTCTCCTGCCGTAATTCCATCGAGGATAGCGCGACGAATGCGCTCGGGATCGTTGAGGAGGTCAGCAGGTACTTGCCAAGCATCGACAATCAAATGGGTTCCCAGTTTGGTCATTTTTTTTTCAATACTCCCTATCGAAAAACCTTCACAGAATTACCAGCATAACACAATTTTTCTAACTTGTGCAAAAAAGATCAGGTTTTTTTTTGGGTACTTTCTCTAAAAACTGATACAGAGCAGGGGAGAAGGGTGTGGGGTGTGGGGTGTGGGGCGAAAGCTTACTTCTGCTTGACAATAGTATCGTTAGGCGTTAGAATTTGATCATCAGTTATAGCGGTGTGCAGTCGTATGAGGTACAGTGTCACGAGCTATAAACCATGCTAGGCAAAGCTTGGTCTGTATCTCACTCAAGCGCTTACCGCTATAATCAGTTATCAAAGTGACAGTTATCATATGATCATAAATTTCAAGTCCGAAGAGACTAAGCTCATTTTCGAGGGGTTTCAGTCTCGTCACTATCCCCCTGATATTCAATCGGTCGCTCTACGAAAACTGCTAATCCTTGCAGCGGCGTTATCGATTAATGATCTGCGTGTCCCACCGGGTAATCGGTTGGAGAAGTTGCAGGGCGATCGTCAGGGCCAGTACAGCATCCGTATTAATGACCAATGGAGAATTTGCTTCATTTGGACTGATGAAGGCAATGCTGATCAGGTAGAGATAGTGGACTACCACTAAAATTAGCTAAATGCAATGAACAGCAACACTTCGACACATTTCGACAGGCTCAATGTAAAAGCTCAGTTCCACCGTTTGCCAAATATCCATCCCGGTGAAATCCTCAAGTTAGATTTTCTGGAACCGCTCAATATTACCCCCTACAGACTGAGCAAAGATTTAAGCGTAGCTCAAACTCGTATCGGTGAGATTTTAGCGGGTAAGCGTAGTATCACTGCGGACACAGCTTTGCGTCTGTCACGATATTTTGGTAACAGTCCTCAGTTTTGGCTGAATCTTCAAACAGACTACGATCTCCGTCAAGCTCAGGCAAAGAATGCCGAAGTTTATAAGCACATTCCCATCACTCCATTTATAGATGTAGCTTAGGGGACTAATTTTATCTAGGAGGGGGGACGGGATTAGTGGGGACGGTGGGACTGGGAGAAGCGGCGGGAATGGGTGGATTTTCGGGTTTACGGACTTGGGGGACGGGTAACAGATAGAAAAGTAGGGCGCAAGCGACAAGACTGCCTAATCCTGCCAAAAAAGGCACTGTTCGACTGGCCACCGATTCATTCACCTTATGGTAGCGACGGGAAACTGGCTGTAATTTTAGGGTTAGGTCAGGTAAAGTGCGAGTATCGGCAAAAAATTGGTCAATCGCTTCTATTAAATCGAATAACTGCACGGTACTGATTTCTATCTTGACTGGACTTTCCGGGATATTCAAGTCCGTTGATGGATACCAGACCAGACGATGGAGATTCTGGTCAATCTTTTCTAGGTACACATGATCTGGTTCATGGACGGGGTCTTGGGGATGACGAACACCACTTAAAAATTCTTGGGCATACTGACTGACCGCTTGGACCAAATTTTCCAAGAAAACCCGACCACCTTGCAGGATTTTATTGGCCCCGATTAACCGACATTCTACGTTAGTCAAAATTGAGAGTAAAGGTCGGCTATCACCGGGATTAGCTGGGGCGAAATCATCGCCGAAACCATCGAGAATCAGGGTACAATTGGGCAAGCTATACTGTCTTCTCATTTTTACACGATCTCCCCATCAAATAAACTAATCCAAAACCGCTGCATTCCCGTGGTACCAGTACAAAATAATAACTGATCGAGGAGGGATAAAGCCAGTTCATTTAAAGCATTTTCATCGGCTAGATAAACCGATACTTTGGCCCGACGGGGGTTCATGCGACTGCGAAAATTGGAGCGAAATCTTTCTAGGTATTCTGATAAAAGAAAATTATTATCCACGGGTAAACCTTTTGACTCCATCTGTTGCCGCGCTAACAGTAATTGTCGGATGGATATAGCTAGAGGTTTGGCCCGATAACTGGCAATGATAACTAAAGCTTTTGCTTGGTCAAGGGTGAGACGGTCGAGGGTGTAGGAAATTCGCCACGGATTAGTACAGCGTAAGCGCCAGAAAATAATCCGGTTTTTGATAATTTTATCGAGTCCTAGTTCTTTACAGAGGGCTAACAGGGCCTCCCCGGCACCTACTTCTAAGGATTCCAACGCTAACAGCATTAAATCGATATGCTGTTGGAGATGTAGGGCGCATTGCTGACTGGCAATCGGAAAATCGGGTAAAACGCTTAAAATAAACGGTTTTTCTGGGGCTGATGTTGTAGATTCGGGCGTTAGGCTAGTAGGGGTCATGATATAGGAGAACTAAAACACAAGGGCGATCGAGTCAGGGTATTGTAAATTGTATTGTATAGATAGCTGTCCCCCATTTTACGAGACACGGAAACCGAATGGATCTGAAATCACTGATTCGCGATATTCCCGACTTTCCCAAACCGGGTATTGTCTTCCGCGATATTACTACCCTACTCAATCATCCCCAAGGATTACGTTACACGATCGATACCCTAACGGCAAAGTGTCGCGATTACGGTTTATCCCCCGATTACATTGTCGGTATGGAATCCAGGGGTTTTCTCTTTGGTGTTCCTTTAGCATACCAATTAGAAGCGGGATTTATTCCTGTCCGGAAACCGGGCAAATTACCCGCCGCCGTTCATAGTATCGAGTATGATTTGGAATACGGAAGCGATAGCCTGGAAATTCATCAGGACGCGGTGGCATCCCAT
Source organism: Microcystis sp. 49638_E5 (assembly GCF_021300285.1). Lineage (NCBI taxonomy): Bacteria > Bacillati > Cyanobacteriota > Cyanophyceae > Chroococcales > Microcystaceae > Microcystis > Microcystis sp. 49638_E5. The sequence continues at coordinate 19,226 of NZ_JAJTDH010000016.1, forward strand.
CACAAAGTCTTAATTGTCGATGATTTAATCGCGACGGGAGGGACGGCGAAAGCGACGGCCGATTTATTAGAAAAAATTGGTTGTGAGGTGTTAGGATTTGCTTTTATCATCGAGTTAATCGACCTCGGTGGTCGGGAAAAATTACCCGATTTACCGATTATTACCCTCATCGATTATTAGGTTTTTTTCTATGACGGCGACTGATGATAATTATAAGGCTGCAAACGCTCGATCGAGTGCTAATGGGTTACAATCTCTCCTAACTAGCGAAACTTTTTTATATATTGTCAAGCGTGTTCTCCAGGGTTTATTAACTCTGTTGTTGGCCTCGGCTTTGAGTTTCGCTATTATCCAATTAACCCCCGGCGGTTTTCTGGCTTTGCTTGACCTTAATCCCAAGATTAGTCAGGAAACTAAAGAACAATATATTGCCCTTTTTGGTTTAAAAGACCCGGCGATTGTCCAGTATTTTAAATGGTTGTGGCAAGTGGTAACTCAGTTTAATTTTGGTCTGAGTTTTACCTATTTTCGTCCCGTGTCTTCCCTACTATTAGAGAGAATTCCAGCGACGTTATTAATGTCTTTGACTTCCATCATTTTAACCTGGGCGATTGCGATTCCCTTGGGCATTCTCAGCGCCGTCAAACAAAACCAATTTATCGATAAATTTTTTCGAGTTATCAGTTATCTTGGTCAAGGTTTCCCCAGTTTTATCACTGCCCTTTTACTGCTAATTCTCGCCCAAAATGTCTCGCCGCTTTTACCGGTGGGTGATATGACCAGTATTAACTATTCGGAATATTCCCCTATCGGTAAAGTTTTAGATATCGCTTGGCACATGATTTTACCAACTATTGCCCTGACAGTTACCAGTTTTGCCGGATTACAAAGATTGATGCGGGGACAATTATTAGATGTTCTGCGACAGGATTATATTCAAACTGCCAGGGCGAAAGGTTTACCAGAAAATAAAGTTATCTATGTCCACGCTTTACGCAATGCTATTAATCCCCTGATAACTCTTTTGGGCTTTGAATTTTCCAGTTTGCTAAGTGGGGCATTTATCGCCGAATTTTTCTTTAACTGGCCCGGATTAGGTCGTTTAATTCTACAAGCTGTGACGGCTAAAGATTTATATTTAGTTATGGGCAGTTTAATGATGGGTGCTACTATGTTGATTATCGGTAATCTTCTGGCTGATTTACTTCTCAAAGCTGTAGATCCTAGGATTAAATTGGAGGATTTAAAGTAGGGTGATAGGGAAATTTCAGCTAAATTTCCCACTACCCAACGGGTGCATCTCACATTTGCAGAAATAGGGACAATAAGCAATTATCAGTGACCCTTAAATTATTACAGATGTATCAGCAGCTGCGTGTAAGCATCCCACCGAAAAACTAATGCGCGGGGGGTTTGGGGGCGGCGCCACGCCCCCAACGGGGGGTTTGGGGGGTAGAACCCCCCAAAGGCTTGGATTGACTACACATTATTTACTCAGGTCAAAACAAGACGGACAATACCTAGTGGCGCGTCTGAGAAAAGGTGAAAGCGAAACTCCGGCTAGTTATCTGCTTCTGTTTAAAGAATCCTACGATGCTTTAAGTTATATCAATACCCATGCTCAGGATTTAGCCAATAATTTTTCTGTGGAAACTCTCTCAGGAACACAATTAAAGGGACTGATGCAGCGATGGGGATTTGCAGGAATTGGTTTAGTTAGTGAACCTTTGGAACCACAAGTACAGTTTTTAGCCTACGAAAAAGGATTTAATCTCTAAACTATGAAAACGCTGTTAATCACTGGAGTTAGTGGGTTTTTAGGTTGGCATATTTACCAAAAAACTCGCTCATCTTGGGCAAGTTTTGGTACATATTTTAATCACAATGTCAATAGTAATGACCCGAATTTAATTAAAATTAACTTAACAGACTTAGCCGCAGTTAGAGAACTTTTTCAACAGATTAAACCCGACGCGGTAATTCATGGGGCTGCCCAATCAAAACCGAATCTCTGTCAAGAATTTCCCCAAGCATCCGAGGCAATTAATCTGACAGCTTCTCTAGAAATTGCCCGTTTATGTAGTCAATATCAAATACCGCTAGTTTTTACCTCTACCGATTTAGTTTTTGATGGTAAAAATGCCCCCTATTCCGAAAATGATCCCGTTTCTCCCGTCAGTGTCTATGGTGAGCAAAAAGTAGCGGCAGAAAAGGGTATTTTAGCAATATATCCTCGGGCGGCCATTTGTCGAATGCCTTTGATGTTTGGTTCCCCTTCTCCCACCGCTAATAGTTTTCTGCAACCCTTTTTAAAAACCCTCCAAGAGGGAAAAGAACTATCTCTATTTACTGATGAATATCGGACGGCTGTTGGGGTTAATAGTGCAGTGAATGGTTTACTTTTGGCATTAGAAAAAGTGCAAGGGATTATTCATCTGGGGGGTAAAGAAAGAGTTTCTCGTTATCAATTTGGTTTACTAATGGCGGCGGTTTTTAACCTTCCCAAAGAACAAATAAAACCCTGTTTACAGTCAGATGTTCCCATGAGTGCGCCCCGTCCCCAGGATGTTTCTCTTGATAGTTCTCTCGCTTTTTCTTTGGGTTATCAACCATTAAGTATTAAAAGCGAATTAGAGGCAATTAGAGATGAAATTATCTGAACAAAAGCGGACTATATTAATTATCTTGCTCCTTTTTTTTACCGCTATTCTCATGACCAATTATTTTGAGGTAGGGATGACGGGAGTGTTAGCTTTTTTCGTTGCCTATCTTTCTAAAGGAATGCGAAAATTTAAGTAGGGTATGCTGAAAAAGCCTGAAATGCCGATAGGAAAAAGGTAAAATATCCTAAAAGTCCTGCACTTTTTTTTCAGTACAGATGTATAGAATCTCGGCGGCAACTCCATCAGAACCGGAATCATTTGAACTGCCCTTTGCAACTTAATTGGCGTATTTACCTGCTTATTCTCCCGAATTATCTCCTATTTTAGTCTTTTCTTAAGTCATTTTTTAAGCATTTGGTTATAAACTTGTCGTGAAAGAATTGGGAAAAACTCTTTATCTTGATAAAACTTTTTTTCATCTCCAAAGACAACTAAAATATAATGAGCTTTGTTATCAGGACTGACGATAATAGCCGCATCATTTCGATTATTAAATGTCCAGCCCATCTTAGCATAAAATTGAGTGTTAACCGGGAGAGATTGACCTAAAAAGTTTTGGATAGGATTAAAAGGTTTTTCTTTCCACGCTTGAGGATGTAAATCTCGTTTAATTAATTGTTTAATCGCTTGGCTATAAGCTGGCGAAATGGCTTGTTCTTGCTCAATTTCGAGCAGTAATCTAGCAACGCTATAGGTATTTAAATAATTTCGTCTCGGGGGTGAGCTTTTGCCGTTAAGCTGACGAATTTGTTGGTCTGGTCCTGCTGGATCCTCGAGTAGATTGGGGATAGGAAAAGTTTTCTGACTAATATTAAGGGGGTAATTAACAGAATCAACAAAATAGGATGCAAAAAAATCATTAAGAGCATAACGTTTTCTCCTCCATTCGTTGAGTTTTTCTGGTGCGAGGTCTTTTTGACTCGATTTGGTTTGAGTAATGTCATCAACAATAATACTAGCTGATTCATTATCGGAATCTTTAATCATTTTAGAAATAACTTTGAGTTTTTCTGGAGGAATTTGATTCGGCTCAATTCCTTGATAATAATATTGACTATAGAGAACTACTAGCCAGAAAAGCTTGACAATACTAGCCGGATATCTCAATTCACTATCTTGATAAGCAGCATAAGCGCAACATTCAGATTGATTTAAGTCAACTAAACTGATAGATAATTTATCTATTGGTAACTTTCTAGATCGAGCTAAACTTACAATATTGTCAACGATTTTTTGCAATTCTTGATCTTGATAAAAAGTAGGCGACTGTTTAACGTTATAAGTTAGCTGATTAGACTGACTAGGAAGTTGAGGTGTTAAAGGTGTTAGGGACAAATCATTAACGGGCGTTTTTCTGGGCAGATTAGTTGTATTTTGCGAGCTTACTATCAGGTTAATTTGATAATCTAAGTTATCTTCTTGCGTCTCTATGACTAGCGAATAGTCGCCTGTTTCCGACAGAATCGTTTTATAATCTCCTTGAAGATTTTGGTATTTATTACTTGGAAAAACTAGGCTTATTTTTTGATTAGTTGTTAATTGCAATTGCTGTCCTTGAATGCCCTGAAATTCATAACATAGGGTTTTATTGTGATCAACTTTACCTCCAATGGACTTAGGAACACCGTTAATTAACAATAATTTAGTTATCCTACAGGATTCGTTTTTGGAGGAGTTTAAGATGAGATACAGAGCGATTGCAGATGTTACAAAAAAAGAAATTAAGATGGGCAAAAACCTAGACCATTGGATATGGTAAGTCTTCGATTGTGTTCTGACTTTTATTGACTTTATTCTTTTTCTTTCCATGATTAAGTTCCTACCTTATAGTTAAGAATTTTCCAATTTCCACTCTCTTTTTGAAACCAATAGGTAACATTTTTTTGATAAGTCTGGGTTGGGGTTCCACATCCAGCACTTCTGGGACCATGGAGTGTAAGTTGTTCCGTTACATTGACTGTTATTGAAGGTGACGAACCTGAAGGATCAAAAGAGACTATCCGATTAATATTGGAAAAATCATAAGTATAATAACAGCCTTTAGAGCGCAGCCAACCCACTGTCCCCCCACAGATTCCATCATTACATTTTTCTAAGGTATTAGAATAAAGTTCTCCGGTGGCGTATTGCTTTACTAAGCTGTCGTCAAAAGAAGAACCGAAAGCTTGTCTTTTAACTTCATACCAACGTTTAACAAGTTTTGCTGCTTCATCTTGTGTGAGATCATGGGAAGATGAGGGAGATGGAGAGAGTCTTGGTGTCGGTGTCGGGGAAGAAGCGAGCGTTCCTAAACTTATATCTATCTTAAAAGTTTTAGAACCTTTGGGGGCAGCAATTTGCAGCAAATACTTTCCGTCTTCTGGCAATTTTGTTCCTTGTAAAATTTGATTGTCTGGACTATAAAGCCACACACAGATATCATCATCTGTGTTATAGCTAAGGTTTTGTCCTGACTTTCCTGTAAAAGTGTATCCGACAGCTTTAGTGGCACTAACCTGATTAGATTTGGTGATAGTTTCAGTGGTTAGGTTAACATTTTCTAGATTTTCTGCCATGAGAATAGCTGTGGGTTTTTGAGGACATTCTGAAGTTGTTTGAGGTTGATTAAACTGAAAATTACAACTACTGAGAAAAAAGAGAGATGAATAAATAAGGATCTGTTTCATGACTTTACAAGTGCCGAAAATATTTAGGATTAGTTTTGTTTTTCCTTTAACCATTTTCCCCAATAATAAAAAGGAATAACTCCTCCCAAACCAAGAGCAAGAAAAATACAAATAAGCATTAATATTCTGGTTTCTAAGGGAAGTGTGCGCCCAAAAAAATCAAGGGTATAAGGTTTAGATTGTGATGCTACTTTTTGAGTAAAAACTGTGGCTACATATTCACCTCCTCGTCGAACGTTGGGTTGGATATAACTAATTTCGTATCGTCCTTGAATCGCATCAAGGAAAATTTCTAATTTCTCGGCAATTTCATCAGCATCACCAGCAAATTCAGTAACTCCTCCTGTTAACTTCGCAATTTCCGCTAACTGTTTTTGATCTACAAATTCTTTTTCTAGTTGCTCTCTAGTTTCTTGGGATAATTTTGGGTTATTAATATCTCCACGAACAGCAGGTTTACCTAAGGAATATTTTTTGCCTAATTGTTGTGGGGTTAAGCCATATCCTAGGGTATGAACAACAATATCTTTATTGTTCTGAAGATTGGCTAAAGTTTTCTGAATTTCTTGATAATTACTATTATTATCAAAGCCATCAGAAAGGAGAATAATTGAGAGTCGTGGTTGAGGTTTTAAAGGGTTTCCTTCTTTATCTTTAGGATAGAAACGACCTTCTTTATCGTTTTTAAAAAATTTGACGGTTTCCTTGAGAGCTTGATAGAAATTAGTCGTTGCACAAGGAGTTTTATTCGCAAGACTACCTAGAAAATTAGTTAGTTTAACATCTTGCACTAAACTAAAATTATTGAGAGTTTCTGAAGTAACTTTTGGGTAATAATCACAGGCTCCAGGCTTATCATTTTTACCTTCTACCCCAAAGGGAACAATAGATAAATAGGTGTTGCCTTTACGCTCTGAGGCTAATTTAATAAATGTTCCCAGCGCGTTAATTGCTGCATCTAATTTTCGCTTTCCTTTAGCAACCGCTTTGGCATCACATTTTGTGTTGAGATCCTGAGAACAATTCATACTACCACTAAAGTCGATGAGAACGACAATCCAAGCATCAGGAGGAGTCGTTTCTCGGGGAGACTTCCAGTCAAAAGGTAGTTGTTTTCCTTGATAAGTTTTGTTGTTTTTTTTATCAAGAACTTTCAGATGAAAGTCACTTTCAGCTAAACCCATAATCGGTTTACTTTCTTCTCCTGTCACTTGAATTTGAAGAGTCACTTTATCGTCGATGTCCTCAATATCTGTGATTTCAGGTTTAATTCCCCAAGCTGGGGTAATAAGAGCGGTTAACATAATCATTGATAAACTAAGCTTGTGGGTCAAGGAAGCGATTGTAGAAGACGAAACGATAGATTTTGGGTTCATCGGGGTTGTGGTTATCTTTAACATGGAAGGTTATCAGGTTATTGTGTTTAAGGGTAATTTTTTCGTTGCTAGTTAAACGTCTGCCATTGAGTTCAATAAGGTTGTAAGATGTTGGGTTAGGATCTAAAATGGCATCACGGCTGATAATTTTGATGTCAGCAATATGGGGGGGGAGTCCGGGGAGATAAATATCCGATCCTCTTTCTACACCATCAGAACCTTTAGTTTTGGCGACAGAACCAATTTTGATGATTCCTTTGGCGGGAAGTTGAATCGACAGTCCTTCTTCGATTTTTTCGGCATCCGATTCACTGACAAATTTGAGCGTTTTATGGATGTTAGGAAAGACTGAATTAATGGATGTAAATTGAGGATCAATGCTTTCGAGTTCGGGAATGATTTTCCTGTACTCGAATCCTTTACCGGCTCTCAGTGCCGCCATGTAGCTAGGAGAATTAGTAATGGTAAAGGTTAGGCCGAGCAATAAGCCTAAAATGGCAAATCCGAGGGGATCTTCTGCTTTTCTAAACGCTTCTGAGGTGCCTAACCATTGACGAATAAATTCAAAGATTCCCACCGCTACTAAACTGGCAACACCCGCACCGATGATGCTAGTATATAACCGTTGTCGAAAGCGATCGCGATCCCCCGCTTCCATGCTGTAAAATTGCCAAGTAAGTCCTTCGGCTAATCCAACGGCTGCACCGACAAAAAGCCAACCTAAAAGTCTGCCTGGAAATTCAGCAACTCCAGATTGAATTAATAGCTGAAAGATTCCACCCGCAGCTAATCCAGCAATCAATCCGATTAAGGTGGCAATTAATAGGGGAACTAAAGCAATCCGAAAGTTGAGTTTAGGACGGGTGGGATTACTAATAAATATTTCATTCATTACCATCCCAATCCCTAAGGATATAGCGACGCAGGGGAAAAGAACCACCTCTGGAAACCGAGACAGGATTTTTAAATCAGTCAAGAAAATCTGACCGATATTCCAGCCAATTAAAGCCGAGGTTATTCCTGCTAGTATGTAAAGCCAAATTCTCATAGGTTTAAAAATTATCCTGGTGGGGGAGTTGACGAATCGATAATTGGTTTTACTTTACCGCAAATTGGTGTATCACTTAATGTTTCACCCAGTTGAGCAGCTACATCACACTTCAAAAGGTTATAGGTATTCCTTTCATAGTTAATCACTCCATCAACATCAATCTTAATAGATTGCTCCTTTTTAAGTCTAGATTTAAGACTTTCTTGGTATTGTAAAATAGCTTTAACCCAAGCTTCTTTATCTGCTGGTTCAGTCATACGACTAAGGGAAATCCTAAATTCATTATTGGGATCAAGAACATTAATTACATTATATGAAGATGAAACAGAAAAAGCCTCATCTAAATCTAATTCTTTTACTAAAGTTTCTAAACTAGATTTGGTCTTTTGTGGTTTATCAAATTCCGAGACGGCCTTTTCAATTTTTTGGTCTCTTGTCGGAGATGGGGATGGGGTTGTTTCTTTAGCGGTAGTTTTAGCCACTTTAACTTTAGAAAACCCTAGCTTTTTACAATTGTCAGCAGTTGCTTGAGTTGCTTGCAGTTGCATATTTTTAAGCAGATTACATTTGAGAGCTTGATAAGTTATTCCATCCTTATCAATAATGCCATCAATATCATCAGAATTAGATGGTGTAACTTTATATAATTGATAATATATGATTGCCTGAATCCACTTGTCTTTATCTTTGTCTATAGTTTTAAGATTGAGATAGTTATTAGAAGTAGAGGAGTTACCAGCATTGGAAGAATAGGTAGGATCGAGAATTTTTGAAATAGCTTCATCAATCTCATTCTTGTTAGGTTTAAAAGCATCTGCTCTAGTAGTTTGCTTCAAATATTGTTGAATTTGTAGTAATGACCCTTTAGTCTTTGGAAAGCTTTTGATCGCTTCTTTAATAATCGGCGATTCTGAATTGTTTGATCCTCCGGGTAAACCGGGTACAGATAAATTAGCTAAATTCAATAATCTTTGAAGGAAAAATCCTCCTAAAGTGAATATAAGCAAAAAATAAATAATAGGAATAATACAGCCAGCTGCTCCACCTTTAACTTTAAGCAGATAAGATAGAAGCAACATTGCTATTTTTTTTGTTTGTATAAATACCAGTTCTTGCCAAGGTATATCTCTTTGAACTTTAATATCAAAATTCTTATCTTCATCCCCCTTCAATTTATGGCGTTTATATACGTCACTAGGAATCTTTTCCTGGGCGAGATGATAAAAGAAAACGGTTAAACTAGATCCTTTATACTGTTCGTCAGATGACACTTCTAGTTTATCAAATAGGCGAGCGAGATGGATGTATTTTTGAGTTGTTTGATCAGGATCAAAAGGATGATTCCAAACTCTACTTAATTCATCTTTAATTTCTTGCCAACGTGCATCATTTAACACATAAAATTCTTTTTCTTTTAAACCTTCTGTTTCCGTGCTTAGATAACCTGCTTTTTTCTTTAAATCTTGTCTTAATCCCACACTTGTGTAAATTTTATATGTTCCTCCCCAGAGTCCGACTTCATCTAATAAGAGTTTAGCTGTAGCATCTATCAGGTCTGGCTGCTTAATGATATGAAGAATAAGTATATTAATACCTTGCTTAACTTGATTAAATATTAATGAGTTTGGCTGAGTAATAGCTTTTACAATCTCCCCTTGAAAACTCTGAGATATTGGATAATCATCCTCCTGTTTTTTCATTATCCAAGCGACAAAATCTGGCAGCTTTTCAGGGCAAATTATGGCTTGTAGCGTCAAGAGACGTACTTTAAAGTCATCATAAATTTGTTGCTCATAAGCATCTTTGGAGCCTTGTCCTTCAAATATGGAATTCCAAAAGGTTGTATAATCCTGTTGAATTTTAGGATTGTTCAAAGCATCTTCGATAGGGGCTAAATTTTCTTGAAAGTTTCCTGTCCGGCAGGAATTCTTAATAGCAGTTCTGATTAGGGGTTCTTCGGGTATAGCCGGGGGAAGTTGAGGAATACTGTTTATTGTGGCTCTTATGGTCTCCTCTGCTTTTTTACTGGCGGGATGAATGACTAAAAAGCGATTTGGTTTCTCTAAAGCCTCCACATTACAGGCCCAAGAAATCAATTCATTATATTTTGCTGGGTCAGTTTTAGAGGCAATTTTATGAATGATTAAAGCAGTATATGGTGGCTGTTTTTGAGTAATAATTATCGGTGTTTTTCCTTCCCAAATCCCATCCAACTCAGGCGGAATATAGTCATTAATTTGAGTCCCAGTATCGTCATATTCTGTAAACCAATCGACTTGTTTATGATCGGAGGGGTTAAAAGTTGGCATTCCATTTTTCATGTACCAAGATACAAGATCAGGCAGCTTACCCCTTCCCTGACACAAGAAATAACGATAGAGAGATGCACCCCGTCCCCGTTCATCTATCCCCCGTGTGACGACGGCAATGACTGACCAAGCTTCCTGATTGTATTCAACTTCCCGTCCAATAATGGCAGGATTTTGGCTAGATGCGCCTTCAGAAACGGCAAATTCCCGATTTTTGATTGCTAACTGTACAGGTGTAGGAATTTTAGCAAGGGTTGAGTTCATGTACTCTCCCGAAAAACCCTGCGATTTCCACTCACCAGCACCGCCAGTGCCATCCACTAAAATACCCGTGCTAAATTCATGAATGTGAATAGTAGTCATTGTTTTAATCCTTATCTAATTCTTTGTGATGTTGACCGGTACAAAGCCAGTAAATCGGGGAAACTAAACCAAAGGGTCGCCACCGTCTCGGATCGCGGATAATAGAAGTTGTTCCTTGGCGATCGCGTTGTTTTTCGATCGAGTTGGGTTCGGGATAATTTGTTCCCAACGTACCAAAGGCAGAAGTGGCAAAATAGTCCACTTCACCTCCTCCCCTATCTACCCAGTTTTCTAATTTATTTTGCATCAGAGGAAAGCGTCTTTGTGTCAATTTTCTCGGTTCATGACGACTCACCCACAGTTGACTCAGTTCGCACTTACTAACCGCAAAAGCAACGCGGCGCTGTTTGGGATTAATATCCACCCTGTCTAGGGCTGCTAAAAACTTTTCTAGTCCAATAGCATAGTCTTTATCTTTGCGGTGAGAGGTTCCATCCACTAACAATAAAAGACCTGTAGCCACCACACAGTCTTCGAGATAGTCAACTAAGCGCGGATCGCCGGTTTTGTTAATGAGATCCCGAAGAAACTCGCCGGAATAATCTTTACAGTTAACATTGAGACGTATTGCGCTAGAAGATAGGCCTCTTTGCAGATTTTTCAAAGAAAATTGTTCTTTGAGAACAATACTCAATCCATAATCTTTGACTTCATCAACGGTGGCTTCTAGGGGAGTTGGTTCTAATTCTAGTCCCTGTTCCAAGATGTTCTGTGCCATGTTCATCAGTTGTGCGCTGGCTTCTTGGTTCCCCACTGGAGTCACCGATTGAACTGGACTATCGGCCTTAGCATTGGGCCAATAGGCAAGGGAAGCCATATAGGCGGTTTTACCAGCACTGCGATCGCCAATAACCCGTATTTCGGCATTGGCATCTTTTAATTCAGGAGCTTTTGGTTTTAACCAGTCAAACCCTTTCATTTTTGGCTCCTTGATTTGGTTTTTTACTGAGCCAATAGAGAGGTTCAATTAGATTATAAGGTTGCCATGAGTTTGGTTGTCTAATCACCGAAGCCGGTTCTTCTCCTTTCATCCGATCTTCTCGGTTAGGACGGGGATTATCTCTGCCTAAAACGCCAAAGGTAGAAAGGGCAAAAAAACGCAGATTTTGGGGAATAACTTTTGCTCGCAAGGTTTTAGTAGTTTCTCGTAAATGGACAGCGAACAAATCAATTTCTGGGTCAAGCCTACCGGGCCAAATTTCTCCTCTTTCACATTTACTCATAACTATTGCTAACTTCAAATTCTGAGAACGACCCCGCTCATCCATTAATTTAAGGAATTGTTTCATGATTCTGTTATAAAAGTTATCAGTTCCGGGTTCCCATCCTGTTAGCATAATTAGACAGCCGATGACATCGGTAAAACATTCATTAATAAAATCTTCATGGATAGGCTTTCTTGCACTGGGACTGGCAATTGCCTCAAAGACTTCTCCGGGATAATCTCTAGCGGTTAATTGAAAAGTCTCCGTGGAACTATACCAATAGGGTTTGGCTGTGATACCAAAGGAATAAAACGGTAAGTCATCTACTGACTCAATCTCTTGTCCGATGACAGTTCTATCTAGATCGGCCGCCTGTTTGAGAATATTTTCAGCTTTTTCTGCAAGTATTCTTGTGGCAGGATTTTGGGGGTTGACAGTAAATAGTTTTTTGCCTTGTTTGTGTTCTTTGAAGTAGGACAAAGCAGCTAAATAGGTGGTTTTTCCTGCTGCTGTCGGTCCAATTACAACAATATTTCCACTGGTCATTTTTACTCCTATTTTAACTTTATTTTGCGAGATGACTGCCCAAATAAATCCAGGGGAGTTCTAATAATTTTCGATTATATATGCTCGTAATGAAACATCTAATTGTTAACCCTTGAATACTACGGTTAAGTTGATTGATTTGAGGGTGAATCGGTCGAAAATAACGCTGAAAGACATAGTTATCTCTCTCTTGCCATGTTATGGGTTGGAAATCAGGATTAAAAGCGAGTTTTCTGGCTTCTTCTTCGAGATCGATTGGGAGTAAATCGGCTTTATTTAAACAGAGGAGAAGATGCCGAATTTTCGGACAATCTTGCTGGAAAAATTCAAGCCAACGGTCAAAACGATTACACCATTGTTGTCTGGTGATAAAGTCATCTAGGTTTACTTGGCTGGTCGGTTTAATGATGTCCCGATAGGGCGGTAAAATCAACATAATTCCTTCAGCTTTTCTGATCGTTTCGAGAAATCTTTGCCACTCATCAGGTTGATTTTTTTGCCAAGATTTTCGCCAGATTTCACCGGGGGTGTCCAACCAATCCAAGGCAATCATTTTCTCTCCTGTGGGAAGGGTGACATTAACTTCTATGTACTGCTCAAAAATTGCTTCGGGAGCGATACTACCAGTTGGTTTTGGAGAGCCAAGTTCTAGGTCTAAAAAAAATCCTCTAAGATACTGATAATCGGGATAAGTAACTTTGACATAATTTCCCTTGGGGTTAGCTAATTCCAAGACTAGGTGAGTTTTACCTGTGTTGCGATCGCCAATATAAATAACTCCCAAGCACTCCACCTCCTGATCAATGAGTCATGATTGATAATTGATAGCAACCAAACAGCGATCGTGTTTAGTTTCGGTTTTATATTACTTTCTCGTAGGGATGGCTGCTTTTTATGCAAAATTTATGATTATCTTAACATAAATTTACATTCTCGATAGTACCCCGCGCCACATCCACTCTGGCTGCGATACCGAAGGCACTCCGGGAGCGAGATCGCAATTCCCTCGACAATTCCTCACAAAAAAGAATTTTAATTATCGGTTTTTGCATAAAATGCCAGGGATCTGACGAGTAGATAAAAGGGGTAGTGATCTAGAAAATGCAAGGAGAGTTCTCTGATGAGTAACCCAGACAGCAAACTTAAGCTTCTTGAAGAAATGGCACTTTTGGCTAAAAGCTCCCCTGCAAACAGCAAGGAGAGACAAAAATGGCTAACAAAACTAACCAATGAGATTCAAAACTCTAATAAAGTGTACTGTAAAAATATCTATAATTTTCCTAAGTCTGTCTATCAGGATATTTTTCACGAAGCTCTACAGCAGACTTTTTTAGAGATTTTTGAAAAAATTGATCTGTACGACCCAAGTAAAGGTAATGTCTTGGCATGGGTAAGTTTTTTGCTTGATAAGCGATTTATCGATGCTGTCAGGGAACATTTAAAACTGCGACATAGACAAGATAATGGCAAGCGAATCAGAATTTATGAGCAATCTTTGGATGTTCCTCTCCAGTCGGAGCAATCAAGCTGGAACCATGCCCCAGATACTTCCTTGCTTGATATAATCGAGCAAACTGAATCTCTCTCCCCCCAAAAAGATTGGGAGAGATTATGGGATTTTATCCAAAAAGATCCTAGAGATTGTTTTCGGCAGACTCACATCGAAAAGCATCCGGAGGCTAATTTTCAAGCAATCTGTATAAGGCGATTTAATGGACAATCTTGGAAGGAAATGTCAACAGAATGGGGAATCTCCCTAGCAACTTTAAGCAGCTTTTATCAACGCAGCATTGATAAATTACAACCAATTTTTCAAGAATATCTTTAGAAATAGGAGACAAAAACCATGATGCCACTAGCTGAACGTTTAACTTTTACAGTCCCCCTGAGCGGTGCTGATTTTAAATTAGCTCAAAAGTTTAGTTGCGAACAGAAAGATGCCGATAAAAGTAAACAGGTTTTTCTAAATACTTTAGCTGTGCTTGCTGTTAACTTTTACTGCCAGTGTTTGAAAGTAGAAACAAATTTAGAGGAAAGCACTATCGGAGATTATAATCGGCGAATTTTAATGGATAGTGCTGATTTAAAGATCGATGTTCTCGGTAAATTAGAATGTCGTCCGGTTTTGCCAAATGAAAATATCTGTTATGTCCCGTCCGAGGTATGGTCAGATCGAGTGGGTTATGTTGTGGTAGAAATTGATGAAGAAGCGAAGAAAGCTATTTTATTTGGATTTGTCGAGCAGATAGAAACTAATGAATTACCATTAGCTCAATTACCAGATATTGACAATTTAGTTGATTTACTTCTTCTGGCTAAAAACAAACAACTTCTCGAAAGAACTTTTGCCAAGAATTGGAATGAGGATGAATCAGCAGAAATTTTAAAAGATAAACAGAAAAAGCTTGTTCGTAGAGATAGTCCTGCTCTACCTACAATCGATAAATCTATTACCTCTCCTCTCTATAGAGCTAAATACATTACTCTGATAAGACGGACATTTATTCTATTGGTTAGGATAACCCCTACAAAAGAGGGAAAGTTTCAACTTCTCGTGGAGGTTGAATCATCTAAAAAAATTCCATCTGATTTGAATTTGAAGCTATTATCTTTATCCGACCAAACTTTGAAGGCAAATCCGACAAAAGGAGATCATTACATCTCTTTAAAATACACCCTTCAATTGGGAGAGAGTTTTCAAATACAAGTGAAGCGAGGAGAGGAAATTCACACAGAACAATTTTCTTTTGACTAAACCCTATTAGAACGGGATAATTTATCTAAATTTCTGATTAAAGTTTAGATAAATTGTTCAAAATTTGATCTTATATCGATGCTAAAGTAAGCTATGCCAAACCAAAAAGATTTATCGGATATTCGCAATTATCTCTACGATCAAGCTGAAGTGAGATGGTGGTACAGCTTGTGGTTATCTTTATGCGCTCAAGTTTTAGCATTAATTGCGACAGTCAACAATAAATTGTGGCTTTTAGCTATTGCCGGTTTTCTTGCCTTAATCACTCCAATAGCAGTAGCATGGTTGCGAGAATGGGCTAATAACTTGACACAAAAAGCTGATAAATGTAGAAGAATGATTTTATATGCTGATAGTTTAGGAGAAGATATTCCCAGCCATGAGTTAGCTATGGTTAGAGCTTGGACAACAGGAATTAAATTGCAACAAGCTCCTTTTACTTCTCCTTATTATTCATCTTCTCTATCTAATAGTCCACAAAGATTAATGGATATTACAACAGAATCTGCTTACTTTACTGAGTTTTTAGCGGCAAAAACGGTCAATTATTTACTGGTATTTTTAGTTATTTCAATTTTAATTTTATCAGGAATTATTTATTTTGCAGACTTCGCAACCTCTACGGCTACAATTAGCCAAGAAAATCAAGATATGAGTGGGGTAAAGTGGGCAGTTAAGGCAGCATTAACAGCTATTTCTTTTATTCTATCTGGGGATATATTACTGCTTTGGAAAAAGTATTCAGATCTGAAATTATCTGCTCAAAGTACTTTTCAAAAATGCGCCGATCTTCGTTACGATAAATCCTTATCTATTTCTGAAGCTATGCAGGTTGTTGAGGACTATCATCTAGCGTTGATTCAGAGTCCACCGATTCCTCTAAAACTTTACCTAACTTACAGAGATCCCTTAAACCAATCTTATCAAGATAGTCATTCAATTAGTTCTAATCAACCCTAATTTTTCTTGGGCAATGCCCAGCTTGCTCACAAATTATCTAATATTAAAAACATGGGAATTCCTCCTTTTAATCAGCGCGGCTTTTTGCCGCCGGGAGAACATAAATTAGATAGCTGGGAAGAGCTTGTAGAAAGATTTGGAACCACTCGAAGAAGACAACGTCTTCTAGTCGGACTAAAAAGAGTATTGCTAAATCTTCAACAAGCAGGTTGCCAAAAAGTCTATCTTGATGGTAGTTTTGTGACTAAAAAGCGAAAACCCAATGATTATGATGGTTTTTGGGAAAGTGAGAAAGTAAATCCAGAAAAGCTTGATAGTATCCTGCTGGATACTTCCTTAGAAGGATGTCGAGAGCAAAAGAAAAAGTATGGAGGAGAATTATTAACCGCAGATACGAGAGCCGTAAATGGTCAAACGATTTATGGTTATTATACAATAGATGTAGAAAGAGGAATTACTAAAGGTATTGTTTGCGTTGAGTTACAGTTAGTGGATTTACAGCTATGGTTTTGAACGAAAAGGGATATGAACTTAGAAAAGCTCAAGCTCAAGAGTTTGAGAAAGCAATAGTAGAATTTTCTGACTATGCAATTCAACATCCTGAAATCGATTCAAGAATTTTGAAAGCAAGGGAAAATTCTTTACGGACTTTGTTAGCGAGAATCAACACAGAACTGGCAGAATATGAAGATAAACAGCTAGAAAGTTTAGCTTTGGCTGCTAAAAATTATCCAAAAATTAGTCAGCAAAGATATAAAAGCTTAACGAAATTAACTAATAAAATTCAAGAATCTAATCAAGTACAAAATCAAAATATATATAGTTCTTCCCTGGATATTTCTGGAATAGCATGGCAGCAAACCTTGAAGCAAGTATTTGACAAAATCGACCAATATAATCCTAATAAAGAAACGGTATCGCAGTGGTTTTTATCGCTGTTCAAGCTTCAATATCGTAAGCTGGAAAAAGAGTCTTTATAGGTTTATTATTCATACTGACAAGACTCAGTATATAAATCTGCAAACTTTGATTCTTTTATGTTATTTATCGATGTGTCCTGGGGATTTTTAAGCTTTTTTACCTCTAAAAGAGTATTTTCAGGAATACCAATTCCCAAATTCTGATTAGGCAAATTAGGACTACCTAAATCAATTCCAATTAAGCAGCCATATTGATTGATAATAGAATTTCCATCCGCTTTTGGTTTAATTGTACCATCGAAGCTGTCGTAGAAAAATTTATAAGTTTGATTTTGTTGCATTGGATTTAGATCGGTAATTTTACTATCAATTAAATTGAGATTTGAACGAGAGTCTTCTGGAGACTGTCGAGCGGCCATATAAACTTTTTCTTCTAATGCAGCCTTAGCTTTGCTCAGTTGAGCGATTTTGTATGTTTTATTGCTGTTAAAAGTCATTATAGCTAAGTGCTGACTCACCTCTGTAATAGGTCTGTAGTTTCTGAAATCTTTTGGTCCTTGATTAGTTGATATAACAATTTGACGATTTTCTATGTTTTCTAATGATTTTGCGGTGGTTAGAATATAATAAGTTGTATCTTGTTGAGAATGAGATTTTTCTGCTTTCTTGTCATAAGCAAAAATAATACCCGCAAAAAAACTAGAGCTATTTGTTTTGGGGTCATAAACCTTAATAGTTACTGTACTTTCTTGTAATACATTTTCTACTTCAGCTTTTGACGGAGGAAATATTTTATTAATCTGTCCAGGAATATTAATCAATCTATTCTTGCTCAAAGTAGAAATTATCCAAACAAAAACTAGACATATCAATAAACAAGACAAAAAACCTGAGCAATATAGAAATAGATTCTTTTTGAAGCGAGATTCTTTATTATTAGGCCATGTCCAAGGAGTTTTGTTGAGATTTTGTAAAAGAGCAACGACTGAAGCAGAACTTCGCCATTCATTGCTATATTCTATTTCTAAATGTTCTTGAGCTTCTTTGACAGCTAAAGGTAAAAAGTTACAACGAACTAATTTGAGCAAAAAGTTAGTCAAAAATTCTGGAGAAAAAGAATCAAATATAGTCTCTCTCATGGCAATGACTTGAGGAATATCAGAAGATTTTATTAACTCCTTTGCTAAGGGGAGAGAATTACAATAGTTTAAAATAACAAGTTTTAAAGTTTTTATTTTGCTGACACGATAACAGAATTGTTTAAACGTCAGAAATTCTGTATCACTAATCCGTATCTTTTGTTCTGAATTATCATCTGATCCATGGCCAAGCAAGTAAATAATATCAAATTTATGTTGAGATTCTGGATCGAGCCAATGAGTTAGATCAGTCCCTGTAGTCTCTGTAGAAGGGTACAATCTTAAATCAAGTTCAAGAACATGGCATATTGAAGTAAACTTTTGCCATGCTGCTGTATCTTGTTTGGGGTCTAAATTCCTTGTATCCCCTGAGATAACCAAAACTTCTAGTGACTTATTAGGTAGTTGAACGTAAGCTGCTTGAGAAATTTTTCTTTGATTTTTTATGGCAAATACCAGGGGGATTTTTTGATAATTTGGGTCTTTCATTAATTCCCAATTATGCCAAAATAGTTGAGATATAAATTCATCTTCACTCTGTATAACAAAGACGACGCTACAATTATCACCTGTTATAAATTTCTCAAGTTTACTGACAAAGTTTTTCTCAATTTTGGCTCGAAAAGAAATATCTCTTAACCATTCATCTAACTTTTTATCTAAATTTTCCAAAGCAGAATTTAGTTCTTTTCTCCAACTATCTCGTCCCGAATTAGAACTCTCATCTCTATTGTATATTTTTTTCCACTCTTTATATTTATTATTAAGGTCTGAATGATCGCCTAGATCATGTTTACAGGTTTTACCAAGAAAAAGATTATACAATCTCTGAACAAAGAATAACCGGAGCAATGGGTGAGTTGATAAATATTTTATTTGTAGAGAACATTGAATTTTATCATTGCTCGGTTCTAAATTGAGAATAACGTATTTAATCATGGTTCAAATTAATTAGCTAAACTCGAAAACTACTAACATAAAAAAACAATAACCTAGAAATCCCTGCGTCAATGCTTTTGGCAAAATCCTGTCAGGAAAAACTAAAAATCCCAAATAAACAGGACAATAGATAATCTCCTTCAGCTTACTAAGCTGAAAATCAGGCACAGAAGTAGGCCAATTTCCTGAAAATGAGCTACGAATAACAATCAACGAAGTCGTGGCGGTTAGGGAAGTAGAAAAATAGCTCTTGGGAGGAAACTGTAAAACAGTTTTTTTGCGACTATAGCAGGTTAACTTCGTCAAAGCAAGTCAATTTTACATTTCTTAGCCTTTAAACGTCAGCCTCTGTTAAAGCTTGAGCGAGCATTCTGGATAGATGGGATTTATCTTGTTGATTGTAGAGAGTAATGGCTTGACGATAGTAGGATAAGAGTTCGCGGGCATATTGGATTTGTCCATCGGCAGTTTTTAGATTAAGTAATACCCAGCCTAAATTGTGGTAGGCTTCAGGGTAGTCAGGTTTGAGTTGAATCGCCTGCTCCAGATGAGTTTTCGCTTGTTTCCATTGTCCCAATTGAGCGAGTAATGTTCCTAGTCGATAGGCAATAAAAGGCTCCTCACCATTGTTCTGTAGGTAAGCTTGATAAATTTGAAGGGCTTCCGAGGGATTGTTGAGATGCTCATGACTAATAGCCGTATTGATAAGCACCCAGGGGGCTGCGTTGGGGTGACGACTAGCTTGTTGAAAGCAAGGAAGAGCCTGACTCCATAACCCTTGTTGAGCTTGTTTCCAACCTTTGAAACCCCAAGCAAAGGGATGGTCTTGAATTTGAGTCAGACAGTCTTGAATGCGCCGGTCTAAATCTTGGCTTTGTTGGCTAGTGGTGGCTTTGTCAAGAGCGGCAAGCAGGTAGGGATAAACCCAATATTGAATTTGTTGATTCTTTTGGGAGGGGTTTTGTTTGGATTTAGTAATTGCTTTACTAGCAGCACCAATAGTGGCTTTAAATTGATTTTGATTGAAGGTAATCCAAGCTTGAATTCCGAGAGCAAAGAGATTGTTACTATCAAGTTTTAGGGCTGTGTTGATAGCGGATTCCGCTTCTTGCCAATGACCAATTTTACCGAATGACCAGGCTAAATTCACTTGTATCCAAAGAGCTTGAGGTGAAAGTTTAGCCCCTTTTTGTAGTTGTTGTACGGCGGATTCCCAGTTATTTTGATGGCAATATACCAAGCCTAAAACTCCGTACCCTCTACCATCATTAGGGTTTAGTTGAATTGCTTTTTGGGCAGCAATTTCAGCTTGAGTATCATTAAGATGGATTTGCAATAACGCTTGTTCAACAGCAGCTGCACCATTATTGGGTTCGTTGCTTAAACATTTCTCGTAACTTTGAACTGCTTCGACAAGTTTTCCTTGTTTAACTAACTCTCTTGCTTTTTTTTGTAAAGGAGAAACAAATTGACCTTTGAGCGCATCAATCAGTTCGTCAGCAGTTTGGAAACGATCCTCAACATTAATTCTCATTCCAGTTAGGATAACAGTTTCCATTAAATTAGAAATATCTGGATTGAGTTGTCGGGGTGGAATGAGAGGATCTGATGAACGTTGCTGCAATAATGCACTAGCTCTATCCGGTGCTTCAATTGGTAATTGTCCGGTTAAAAGTTCATAGATTGAAGCACAAAAAGCATAAAAATCCGTGGCAGGAAAACGTTTACTCCTTTGACTATATTGTTCATAAGGAGCATAACCCGGGGTTAAGGTTCTGGTCATGTCTCCTGTTTGACCGGCGATAAATTCTCTCGCCGCACCAAAGTCAATTAAAATCGCTTTATCTTGAGGATCAATTAAAATATTGTCAGGTTTAATATCCCGGTGTAAAAAATTATTATTGTGGACGGTTTTTAAGGCATCAGCAATTTGCATAAAATAGCGTTTAACTCGCTCTTCAGTTAGCTTTTTTTCTTGGGTCAGGATTTTAAAAAGAGATTTTCCCGCAATAAATTCCATGACAATATAAACTGTATCGTTTTCGTCAAACCAATCATAAATTTTAGGGATATTGGCATGATGACATTTTTGTTGATGGCTGGCTTCTAGCTTAAATTTACTGGTTTGTTGTCGTTTTATTTGAGGAGAAATAGAGGCAGGCCAAATAACTTGATTCCCTTGTCTAGCGGATTTTTCTGGCCAAAGTTCTTTGATAGCCACAGGAGCATTATTCGCTCGATAAATTCCTTTATAGGTAATGCCAAATCCCCCTTCACCCAAAACTTGTTCGATCTGATATTGTCCCTGTTTGAGTAAAGTTCCGATGCTGAGATGATGGAGTGATGTGGTAGTTTTGTTAGGGGATACAGGGGTGAGATTAAAACCACAACTAATACATTGTTGTGTTCCATCGGGATTATCAGTTAGACAGCTTGGACAGAGGATAGACATATTTTTATTGTCTTTGAGACTTATAATTATTGTTGGTTAGGGAAGTTACTCTCATCATTTTCTCTTGCTTCTCTATTTTGAGATTTTTGTTCATCTTCTGGTTGTATACCATGTAAATAATGATCGACTTTATCAACGATAATCTCTCCTTTTTCAAATTTAAAAAGAATTGAACTAGAACTTTTTGACCAAATAGTCTCAAAGTGTTCCGAAATTTCTTTGATAATATCAATATGTAAAATCTCAAAGGCAGGATATTCAAAACCTGCCGAATTTAAACAGTAAATCCAGATCAGTTCTAATTGTTTGCTTGAAAAATAACAAAAGGGTGAGAAAACATCTTTGTGCAGACGAACTTCTAGAGAACCTTGCAATACTTTCCCTGGCAATTCTCTAGATAGCTCCTTTAATAAAGGTGAGAGATTGTTGACTAGGTTTTGTCTATCTCTGTTAAATTTAACATTATTCAAACAATCTAAAAGTAGGGAGTCTGGATGGAGAGTGAGAATTTTAAATTGACAATTATTTTGTAATTTTTCGACAATTACTTTTTTGCCAATCTCATCATCATTCAGAATTCTCACGGTTTCTGATAAGCAAAGCATTTTTATTTGCTCATGGGCATCAAGTTGTCTTAAATTACTTCTAACCATTTCTCTATGAATAGCTACTTTAGGATGAACTGCTTTTAGATATTTAGTAGCTTCGCTCGACTGAAATATTGTTTGTATCTCTTCCAGCATCTCGTTGCGAAAGGCTAATTCAATAGATGATAAAGTAAATGCTAAAACAAAAATAGAAGCATAAAATTCAACACATATAGGGGATATCACACAAGCCCAACTGTTATCCTTGCCACTTTTTTCACACTCTTTATTAAGAATCACCATATCTATTAGCAATAAAATAACAGCGATTGTAGATAGAGAAATGATCAAATTTCTAACTTTTTTACCCAGAGGATAAAAATATTTTAACACTGAAACATTCAAGTTTTTTTGAGACATATTTACACCTCATTGATTGATTAAATATTGTTTAGTTGCCAGAAGTCATAAAACATTGCATAGCTAAAAGCGTTGCATTATCGGTTGCTCCTTGATTAATAACTCTTTGAATGGTTTGATCAACTGCCATTTGTAAAGATTTAAATTGACTAAAAATTTCCGCCAGTTCCTGAGTCGGTACTAAATCCCAAACCCCGTCAGAACAGAGAAGTAAAATATCTTCATTTTCTAAAGTCATTGATAAATTGCTATTGGTGCGACTTAAATTCTGCACATAGCCTTCACTTAAATGTTTTTTTGAACCGATAGATTTGAGTAAGACATTTCGATCTGGATGGGTTAAACTTTCCTCTTCTGTTATTTCACCGTTAGCCACTAACATAGCTACCAGTGAATGATCTTCACTTAGTTGTTTAATTTTTCCTTGTCGTATTAAATAAATTCGACTATCTCCCACATGGGCTATCATTAAGCTATCATTGATCGCTAATACAGCACTTAAAGTTGTTCCGCCATTACGAACAGTATCAGCAATAGATATGTTGGCTTTTTGAAATAAATTAAGTAGCCATTTATTACGCTGTTCTCCTGTTTTAAATTCTGGAGGAAGGGAGTCTTGTAATATAGTTTTAACAGCAATTTGACTAGCTACTTCTCCTTGGGCCATTCCTCCCATACCGTCAGCTACAACGCCTAAAATAAGGGTTTCTGAATTACTGAGGTGTTGTTGTCTTACACCGTAGTTATCTTCATTCTGTAAGCGTTCTGTTGAAAGTCCAACGGTTGAATAACTGGCAATATTCCACTGCACTTTCAGACTCCGCAGTGAATGGCGAGTTTCGATTAATAAGCTGAGAAATTGAGCCAGGGGAAAGCGTTCTTCTGGAAGAGAGGACAAGGCAATTTTCAGCAGTTGATAAAGACGCGGAATCGGAGCAATTTCTAAACTAATAATCTGGTCAGATTGAGGTAATTTTTTATGGGTAGTTTGATACAATAAAGCGGCGATAGTATAACTGCTCATTGATTCATTGATCGAGCGACTTGCCGCAAGTTCAGGAGCGCAATAATCTCCGATAACACCAGAAGTTAGGCTTTCTTCAATTGAGTAAGCGCAGGTTAAGTCAAAGATTTTGAGGGGTTTGTCTATTTCTATAAACTGGGGAAGCAGGTTGATTAAATACCAGTTTTGTTTAGCTATATAAGAAAATAACTGACAAATTTGAATCACTAACGTTAGTGCTTCTTCTTGAGAATGTTCTTCTTTTAGCCAAGCTTCTAAAGTCAAGTTTTCTTGAGGAAATCGCGTTAACAGAAGAAGTTTTTCTGGTTTCGTCTCGTTTTCGACTGCTGTTTCTGGGTAGTATTCTTCTTCTAAATAGTCTGTTTCTGCGGACTGATTTTCTCCAGAATCATCATCTTTTGTTGAAGTAATATTGACAAATTCAGAATCTTCCGAGACTATTTGTTCAGTGGCAATATCTTCATTTTGTTTTTCATCTACCTCCTGGGATTTTTCCTTGATTGATAGGGGATTAATAATAGCTGAATCTACTTGAATATCAGCGATAAGTGGAGCGATCAAGCTGTAGTTTTGAAGAATTTTTCTCAGTTGCAGTTCCCGATCGAGACTACTATTAAGAGAGCCGACACGCAAAAGTCCCAATTGAGAAGATGTTTCGCCCTTTTCCCCATCGAGATCGGCAATGGGTTGAAACTTGACTTTGAAGTAATAAACATCTGCGGTTAATAACCCTAGATAGGCGATAATTTCTATCTGATAATCTGCCATAGAAAAAGATTCTTTTTCTTGAATAAGCAGGGGGGAGAAGTTTTCTGTCGATGGTGAAGTCATGAGAGGCAGCCATTAAAACTTTAGTCGAACACAATCGGGGTGGGGCTAACCACCCCAAGAAATGTTAAGGAGTTTGGAAAAGAAAGCGAATTTTAGCGATCGCAATCTCATCACCAGAACTGAGAGGGGTCGGAGCAGTTATTCTGGCGTTAAAGCGAGTTTGACCGATGGGTTTAATAAAAACCCCATTCAGAGAACCGAGGTCTTTAATTTTCCAAGTTCCTCCATCGGGATAAATTTCCGCATGGTTGCGGGAAACGGTTTCGTTATCGGGGAATTTTTCTAAGTCCACATCCACAGGTCCGGTGTCCGAGTCAAAGATGCCAATCAAGGTAAAACCATCAATGAAAAATTCAGCAACCGGGGCGTTAGGGTGCTTGGCAATCAGTCGGGCCGTTGTTGTTATTGCTGGAGTAATCGGTTGGGGCAGCGGTTCTGGTGTGAGTGTTATCGTCTCGGCAATCGGTTGGGGAATTGGCATGGGTGTGGGTTCTGGGATGGGATCGGGGATGACAGGTGTGGGAGGTGTAGGTGGTGTCGATGGGGTCAATTCTGCACCACAAGCATCACAGTATTCTGCTCCCTGGGGGTTTTGATCGTAGCCACAAACTTTGCAAACAATAGCCATTGGTTTTTCTCCTTTTTGAGGGATATAAGAGGAATTAATTAGATTGAAATTAATCTTACTGTTGCCTGACTCGGTGCCAGAAGTCTGCTCAAGTACCGGTTAGTTTCCGAATAGTTTCTTCCGAGAGATCGTCGTTGAGGTCATCGCCCATCTTGACAGTTTTTCCTCTCGATCCCATTTTCACGGTTTTGCGGGTTCCAGAGGAAATCTGACGAGTTTTTCGCAATTCTTCAATCCCTTCATTGAGAGATTCGAGCATAGCATCATTGCCAATTTGAACTGTGATACGACGGGCAGTTTCCAGGAGTTTTTCAGCTTGTTGGGGGTTACTCTCTGCCATGCGGGTTGCGTCGTCAACTAATTGGGAAATATTGCGTTGTTGAACGTATCCCATAACTTCTTGATCGACCTGCGCTGTCCCCCCCTGTCCAGGCACAAACTGGACAACAACGTTCTGCGGTAGTAATTCCCCCCGTCGGTTTAAGCCAGGAATGTCATAAGTCAAGCCCAGTTGAGCCAGACGAATTTTTGAACTAGGACGACTATCGATAGCAAATTCTAAGATAAATATGGTTTCATCCTTTGCTTTGGCGGCACCAATGGGATAGGGAGCTTGATTTAAGGAAAATTCTGCCAAATCGGGATAAACACGGGTAAGGCGCAGCAGTTTGACTCCCTGAACAGTTTTTAAGCTCAGGACAAGATTGTTAATTACTTCTTGCTGGGCTTGCTGATAGTCTGCCAGTAGAAGGTTAGGAAGATCGGTAATAGAAACATCGTTACCACTAGCCGTTCCTGGAACAATGTGACGGCAATGCCCTCCCGTCTTGCCGCTTATGTCTGTGAGCAAGTTTTCGTTAAACTCGCCCACACCCAGGGCCGTAATCGAAATCCCTTGACTGGCAAATTGTTGGGCTAAGTTTTGGCAATCATCTTCATCAAAGGTGTCGCCATCGGTAAAAATCATGGTATGGCGGCTAGTCATGCTTTGATTAGCTAGGAGAGCAAGGGCTTGATTAATGCCTCTCCCCATACAAGTTCCACCGCTAAAATTTCGCAGTTTTGCGATCGCATCTTCCAGTTGACGGGTTTGGGTAACTGGTGTTAAGCCAATCAGAGTAGAGGCTTGATCGTCAAATTGGATCAGAGCAATCCGATCTTCCGGGGTGAAGCGTCCTGAATTAATCAGGGTGCGAAGCGACTCAATAACCATGTCGATTTTGGCAATGCCGCCCACCACTCTCGTGTATTCCTTCCCATCTTGCATATAAGTTTCACCGGTGGGTTGAAAATCGCCGGCCACAATTTCGTACATCGAGCCACTGGTGTCAATTAGAAAGACAAAGGTAGTAGAAGGACGGGTTTGAGCGACTTCTTGGGTTGGTCGCAACTTCAGCATAATAAACAGTCGCTGATCTGGAGTATCGGCCGGTAAAAATTCTCGATGGGGGGTAATAGATACGTTAAGCATTAAAATTTCCTTCAGAGAATAGGTTAAGTGT
Organism: Microcystis sp. 49638_E5; assembly: GCF_021300285.1. Lineage (NCBI taxonomy): Bacteria > Bacillati > Cyanobacteriota > Cyanophyceae > Chroococcales > Microcystaceae > Microcystis > Microcystis sp. 49638_E5. The sequence goes on from NZ_JAJTDH010000016.1 coordinate 45,562, forward strand.
TGAAAATGTCTTCTAAAGGGGGAAACATTCCCTCCATGGGTTCTATAGCCCCTAAATCGGGGGTAAAAACAGGGGGTAACTCTTGATTTCCTTCGTCTTGGATGTTTTCAAGGTTCGACTCGCTCAGTAGGGGTAAATCTAGGGTCAGGACAGTTTCTCGATAGCCTTCTCGGATATCTTCGACCCAAGCGGCGATAATTTGATTGAGACGGTGATCGTTGATAGAGCATGAGCTTCTTGCTTGAAAATGTTTTCGGATTGCTTGGCGAATTTCCTTGGTGAAGATAGTTTCAGGATTATTTTCCTGATCGGCGGTTAGATCTAGAGGATAATCATATCTTTCTGGCGAATTTTTCAGGTTAAGAAAGAATTTATAGACTACCATTTGGGCAACCAAAATAAGATTAATGAGTTGATATTATTCGATTGGACGGTTCGGGCGATGTTTTTACCTCCAGCGTAATCTGTCCAAATTTCCGGCGATCACCATCCTTTAATTGATGCTCTAGTTTTTTCATCCCCTTGGCTTGTCCATAGGACGAGTTATACTGCATGATAATGTTTTCCCCTTTTTGAAAAACCTGAGCCGTGATCGGGGTATAACCCTGTTTTTTGGGTAAGTAAATATTGGCTTCCGAGGAACTGCCCAAAATGATCGGGCGAGAGCCTAGTAAAAATTCTCGTTGTTCCGTAGGACTCCAATGCACGATCAGTTTAGCTTGTCGAGTCAGCAGTTCCAAAAGAGCGATCATCATGCCAATACAAAAACCCAAAATCGCTGAACCCGCTAAACGTCCGGCGATCTCATTACTCGCTCCAGCTTGCAAAACAAAACCCATTCCTCCCATCGCGCCACCGAGAAACCCGCCCAATACCGCCCTGCCGATTTTCAGATTGGGGACAAAACGAGCCATGCCGCCGCCAAGCATTGTCCCTAAAATCGTCCAACCCAGAAGTGGCCCCCCTGGGGCAAGGGTGGGAATGCTTTGAATGAGAAAACGAGAGACAAGGAGTCCTGAGCTACCGGCAACCAATCCAGCAACGATTCCCCCCACTGTACCGATGCTTGTCTCGCCCAGGGAAAGAAGGCGGCGACGACGTTGATAGAGGTTCTGCCCGACAATTAACGCTAAAGAAGCACCCACAGACAGGATAGCCGTCCAGCCACCCGTCCGCAAGGCATCATAGATAAATCTAAATTGAGGGGTTTGCAGTTGATTTTTAGGAAGAGATTGGCTCAGTAAAGTGTATAAAATTCCTTGATTTTGCTTTTGTTCTCCGATCAGCTGCGAATCATAGATGAGTTTTGCCGCAGATTGAAAGGCTTGGTCAAATTCTCCGGAATTAGCATAGAAGACTTTTTTATCTTCTCCCGTCAGTTGAGTCAGAAAGTTTTGATCGGCATCTCCTGTTCCGACGGCAATAATATTGATTTTTTGGCTCAGAGCAGTTTGACCGATGTTTAGGGTCGCCTCTACAATCGGTTGGCGATCTTCTTCTTTCAGGGTTGTTTCAGCGATGGCTTTACCGATGGTGGGGAGTACACTTTCAAATCCTTGTCGTCCTGCGGCGGTTTCACCGAGTAAGAAGGTTTCTCCAGGTGCGGAGAGTTGCAGTTGTTCAAAAGTAGCGCGATCATCAGGTTGAATGACTAAGTGCAGTTGAGCAATTTGATTTTCCTTTAAAACATTAGTGGTTGCTTCTAAAGAAGGAATTTCTCGATCGGGTATTAAAGGAGGAGCATCAGTAATCAGCAGTATGACTTTGGTTGCATGGGAACGGAAAGGCTGACGGGCAGCTAATGCCAGAGCATCTAAGCTACTTTCTGGCGGATCATTGCCGTTAACCTGTTGAATGCTGCCGATTTGCTCACTAAAGCGATCGCTATCAGGGGTAAATACAGAACCATCAAAATTGAGAATTTGCGGCTCTTCGCCAAATAAGCGATCGCCAAAAGCGATTAGGCCTATTTGAGCATCAAGTTTCCGTTTTTTGAGTTCTTGGGCAAAGTTTTGGATGCCTTGTTGTACTCCGGCGATCTCCTCATTCATACTGCTAGTAACGTCGAGAACAATCATAATATCAATTTGTTCTGGAGAAGGAGCCGGGGCGGGTTGTCCATCTGTAAACAGCAAGATATGACGATCGGAGCTGCTAGACTCTAGTTGCTCAATCGCCGTTGCCAGTCCTAAATCCATTCTTGTCCCCCCACCATCAGATAAATTGTCAATGGCTTGATTGAGGGTGGCTAAATCGGAGGTTAGTCCTGTGCCAATTTGAACCTGACTGCCGAAACCAACCACCGCGAAGCGATTAACCGAGGGGTCCTGTCGCTCGATAAAGGCTTTAGCGGCATTTTTCGCCTCTTGTAATTTATTGTCATCGTTCATGCTGCCGGAGGTATCAATCAACATTACGACAGATTGAGGATTCTGTTCGACAATCGGCGGACGTTCAGTCACCGTGAGAAAAACCTCTCCTAGTGCGATCGCCGCTACCAGACATCCTCCCGCACCACATAATCCAAAAATTAGGAGTTTTCTGAGATTTCGCCTGATCTGGCCGAATAAGTTCTGCATTTTAATTTCGGGGGACTATATTATCTATTCGCCAGAAGACCTGTGATTTATGCCAAAGCTGTCACAAAAGTACACAAAAAAAGGCATTGCTGAATAAACAGTCAATTAGCGAGTAAATTGTTCAACCTCTACAGGGATTTGTGTTTCTAAACTACCCAGTAATTGAGCTTTTTAAAGTAATCAGTTTTTCGTAACTATTGGTAATCGTAGTTTGCTTAGTAACTTCAGAAGCAATAGCCTCATCAAGTTCGGTAGTTTGGGCAATTTGACTGGATATTTTACCTTGGCAATCTTTAAATAGTTCCAGTAACTTTTCTTCCAAATATTCTGCATGATTTTTCAGGCTATAGCAAATATTTGGGTTCAACTCTTTGATAGTTTCTCTAATGTATTCTATCAGTTTATTTTCGTACCTTTCTATGGCTTGCTTTAAGCGCTCAGAAAATGTCTGACCACTACAGTCTTTGAGACTCTCTCCAATCTCATGAAGCTTGTCTCCATACTGAGAAAATAAAGCGTCAGACAGACCACTTAATCTCATTAAAATATCCCGTTCACAAAGGCTATCTTCTAGTTTTTTAGACACTTCTTCGGGTAAATAACTTAGGTTGATGGTTTGTAAATCACTGAGAAGTGTACTTAATCGCTCGGTAAAAGCAATATAGACTACCGACATTAATCTTTTTTTCATCAATGAATTCAGTTCTATTTTTTTCTTCATAAAATCGGGAAAATTATACATCTGTTCCTTATTGATATCTTCTCCTGTGTACAGATAATTTTTAAGTTCTTTTTCATCTATTTGTACTATTTTTTGATGCAATTCTTGGATTATTTCATTCGTATCAGACTCCTGCCAAAATTGACCATCTTCGTGCGTGCGAATTTGTTTGGCAAATTCTTTAACTTTTTCCTTCAACTGATCTATAAACAACTGAGATTGTGAAATAACAGCATCCCATTTTTCCCTCTCTTGAGGATTGGAGATTTGACCATATTGATGATAGGGTTCTTTCAACAATCGCTCTAATTTACAGATAATCTCCAGAAGTTCTTTTCTCGCATCTGCAATAAACTCATCTTTTGCCTCTTTATTCAAATATTTATATAGAGATTCAAGGAATTGAGAAAAGGGAACAATATCCGGATGATTAAGGAGCAAGTCTTTAGCTTGATCCTTAGAAGGCTCGTTTTCTAAGCCAATTGTTTTTATCAAAGTTTCAAGATGTCCTGGTAATTTTTTACTTTGGTCAATTGTTCCTTGAGCAATTGTCTTTAACAATAAATAGTTAAGGGCAGAAGTCTGAAAATTTCGCTCTTCCTTAATGATAAAATGATAGTCGCCAACCCGTTGATTAAAGCTATTAATAGCTTCTTTTTTTTGAGTCTTATTCGGTATATCCCATTGATTAATCACCCAAAATGCCCTTTGAATAATCGTTGGATTCTTCTTATTGATTTCAGCTAAAAATTCTATTTCTTCCCCTTGAAGAACTTTGAAAGGGTTGATACAAACGACAAAAGCTTTTGCTTTTTCTTTGATGTAGTCTTGAGTAAATTCTTTATGGCGTTTATTGTCCACCCCTAGTCCTGGTAAATCAACCAATACAATGCCGTCCGCAATATTCAAATTTTCTACAAACACTTCAATTTTATCAACATAAATTGCTCCTTCATAGCCTTCTACATAGTTGCCAAGTTCTGATAGTTGAATTTCTTTTCTTCCTTGATAATTGGAATTTGGATTTGTCAAATTTCTTACAAGCAATCTACTTTTGCCTAAAGCTTGTTGATCGATAGAACTTCCAGTTTCTGTTTCATATTGTTTAATGGCTTCCTCAATGCTTTGAAAGTGTCTTCCCAGAGGTTCATGAGATTCATTTGACAAATTTTTACCAATTTTGTGACCAATTTCAGTTATAAAACTATCGTAAAGTATCCTTTGCGCTTTGTCATCCATAAAGTAAATAAAGGCTTGATCTTTTTCTCCTTTTTTAACAATAGTGGGAAATGCAGTGGTTGATTTATTGGCTTCAGGGAGAATTTCTCGTCCTAAAATTCCATTAATTATTGTTGATTTTCCCGCCGAATAAGAACCGAGAAAAGCGACATGAAATTCTGTTTGTTTCAACTTACTAATCCAGTCTTTTCGTTTTTCAATTGAGGATTTCTCCGTGTCTTTAATAGGTAGATAAGGAAAAACACTCTCATAAATAGCGAAGTACTCCTGAAACTGTTGAATAGTGGATTGAATTTTTTGAGAATTATCCGGAATTTGTTGTGAGTGGTTATTCTGCATGATCATAATGTCAGTCCTCGAAATGATTAATTATTGTCTTGGAGTCATCAAAACTGTGGTATTGAGATACAAAGTTTATCCGATAGATGAGGTGGGTTTTTGTGACTGAAATCCTTACTTCGGCAAGGTTTAATCTATACTTCACCTTTACGAGAAACGCTGTAAACTTCACTCAGTGAGATCTCTGTCACCAGACATCCTGCTGCGCCAAATAATCCAAAGATTAGCGGTTTTTTGCGGTTTCGCCTTAGCTGTCTCAATAAGTTCTGCATTTTGGTTTTGGAGGTGTATATTATATTTTCGTTAGAAGACCTGTGATTTATGCAGAAGTGTTAAAAATTCCGATAGGAATAACTTATCAGTCATTCTGACTTTTCCCGTTATCTTTTTAGTTGAGCGATCCTTTGATTTCCCCCTATCTCGAAGTCCTCTTCTCTCGTCGCTTATTGTCATTAAGACTAGCTTATTGAAAATTGTGGAGAGCTTGAAACCCTTATTATAGTCATTTCAATTAAGATTGAGAATATCAATCCCAGAGTTCCTAAGGATTTTGTCGGTCTAGACTGTATCATACTTATCTAAAATGACTATATGTCATCGTTTTCAGACTTAGCGGAAAAAGTAAGATCGGTCATTGACTTGGCATCGACAAATAGTGCCAATTCAAAGTAGTATCTGGAATTTTCTAGTTAACCTTTTAGGGGGTATCATTGCTTACACTTATCATCCTATTAAGCCTTCTCTGGATTTAGAGGCAAAAAGCTTACCTGCTCTACCTTCTGCCCTTTTTTAACTTTATCAAACTCACATTTTCCCCCTGTCAGCTTTCGCCGATATTCAGCACAACCTAGGTAAAAAAATTAATTTTTTCAATCAACAATCTCAAATTCTATTGACTGCTCTTGGGCAAAATTATAGGTAAAATGATCGACAATATTAGTATCGCTCAATTCAAGATTATAAAAATCGATCGCTGGTTGATCAAAAAGTGGGCCAGCGTGCCAAGTTCCCACCTCTAATTTAATAAAACAGTCCCCGGGGATGCGAAAAACCTTTAATTTTTCTAAATCCGGTTGAGGATGAGGACTAGGGGGGGCCACTCCTAAAAACCACTCTTGTCCCCCCAAAGAACCAAGACATTGGGTACATTGACTATGACGAGTAATTCGCTTAAATTTACGTCCGCGAGTCTGTAAACGCATAATATAAAAACGTGGCACACCGTTTTTTAAATGCAGTTGTGCATCGCTTTCATCAAACAGTTTCCCGTCATGGCTAGGGGTTATTAATTGACCGTAGGGACGGAAACTCTCGGCTGTAATTAGTTGCGCTGACAGGGGACGAACGGTAATCGAATTACTCATAAAAATTACTGCTGACTAACAGTTATAGCTGTACCATCTCGGAGAGAAAGAATATTATTAATAGCAATTCTTTCCCCGGCATTTACTCCAGAAATAACCTGATAAGCTTGCCCTTGAATTGTGCCGACTTGAATTGGTTTTTGTCTGACCACTAAACGCTCCTTGGCATTTTCTTGACCTTCTTTAGCCTTTTCTTTTTCCGCCACAAAAACAAAATTTTGCGCTCCGATGCTAGTCACTGCCGTGGTGGGAACTAATACCCCCGGTTTTTGATCCCAAATTAACCGCGTCCGCACATATTGGTTATTGCGAAGACTGCCATCATTAGTAAAGGCAAATTTCACTAAAACCGATTGGGTAGCTTGGGAAACGGTGGGGGAAATAAAAGTTACTTGACCGCGAACCCCGGCGCTGCCATCGGGATTAATAATTTCTACAGGCAACCCGACGCGCAGACGCGGTTGTAATTCCACGGGAATCTGCACATTTAGTTCCAAAGTTTTATTGTTAGTCAACGAGGTTAATTCTTCACCCAGGGAGATAATATCGCCGACTTTTCTTTGATTAAAATCGCCGACAAAACCATCAATCGGGGCGGTAATGGTGTTAAAAACTAAATTCTGACGCGTCGCCCCTAATTGCCCCTCGGCGCTGGCTACTGCCGCTTGACGACTGTTCACTGTTGCCGCCGCCGCCGCCACCTGTTGCCGTGAGGCTAATTCGTTTTGAATGGCGATATTTAATGCTTCTTGGTTTGCCTGTAGGGTAGCTCTAGCCGCCGTCACCTGTTGACGGGCCGCATCACGATTTTTAGACCGGGCCTCTACTTCCGCCCTGGCGGCCTGAATGTCGCGGCGGCGATCATCTAAGTCCTGTTGGGGCTGTGCGCCTTGTTTAACCAGAAATTCGGCTCTTGTTAGGTTTTTTTCCGCTAAATCTAAATTAGCTCTCGCTCTCTGTAAATCGGCTTCGGCGGCGCTCAAGGTGGCGATCTGACTTTTAACATTGGCTTCGGCATTGGCCACATTTGCCCGATTCTGGGCAATTTGGGCTTTATTTGCCCTCGCTTGTGCTTGTCTTTGCCTTAAATCCGCCTCAGAAGCATTGAGGTTCGCTTTGGCCGAATTTACCTGGCCGATACTGGCGTTTACCTGTTGCTGTTGTTGTTCGGGATCCAATTCGGCGATTTTTTGTCCCTGAGTTACCTGATCGCCAGATTTAACGAAAATAGACCGAATTCGACCGGTAATCTGAGGGGAGACGCTAACACGCTCTTGGGCGATCAAAGTACCCACAAATTCGCTACTTTGCACTAATTTGTCGGTGCCGAGGGTTTGCAGTTTGACGGGAACAGCCGCCGGTCCAGTGGCCTGGGGGGTTTGGGGGGCGCAACCAGCGACAATTAGGGAAACGGCGATCGACGAACCGATCGCTCTCGATACGTTAACGGATCGTTTAATCATTGTTAAATTTACGGGTTTTTAGCGGAAAAAGTGCTAGGAAATCGGAAAAGGAAGAGGAAGATGAGGAGAGAAGCTTTTCCTTAAATTTTATTCTACAGAATTGATCGCGTGATCACTGTTTGCTTTGCCCTAAGCTAACAATATTACAGGTAACTAATCTTTGGGCGAGGGTGGTGTATTCTAGGCGACCACCGGCGATCTGATATTCGTCCCGGGGCGCCGGCAGATGACCGACGGGAGCATTGAGGGTATAGTTAAGATTTTCTTTAAAAATAATCCAATCACCACCTTTACGCCAACCGATGCGATCGCCAAAAGTTTGAAAATTTTCGATCGCCACTAAGCGCCCCGGTCGATTACCCGTCTCGATAAAAATGCGAAATTGGGTACTGAAACTAAAACGACCCCCGGAAGCTTCTTTCCAGAGTTGATCCATCTTTTGCAGATCCCAACAGGCCAATTTTTGCAGGTCTTCCATGGTAAACCAGCCCTGTAATTCCCGTCCGGTTGCTTTCAGGATTAAATTACGGGTTTCATCGTTAGCTTGTCGCCAATTTTGTTGAGCGAGGAAATTTTGCAGGCGAGTGTAATTAATGCCCGTGGTCGGTGATACCATTTCCCCAGAGGTGGCAGTCTGGGCAACGATCGCCGGCAAGGGATTGAGAAATAAAGCGATCGCGAGAGTGACCTGACACAAGGAAAAATTAATTCTCATAAACCCTATTTATTAACTTGATGCAAAGAAATCCTACAATAGCATAGACGAAATTTGCCGTTTTTACCGCCTCCTCAACTCCTATGGCTTTCACTTGGATCCGACATCACATTTTGGGATTGCAAGACTGGCAACCGGAAGAATACCAAACCCTGCTACAAACGGCCTCTAGTTTTCGTGAAGTTCTTTCCCGACGCACCAAGAAAGTGCCGGCCCTACAGGGACAAGTGGTGACGAATCTTTTTTTTGAACCTTCCACCCGCACCCGTAGTAGTTTTGAACTAGCGGCGAAACGTCTTTCGGCCGATGTTCTCAATTTTGCCCCGGGTAGTTCCAGTTTGACTAAGGGGGAAACGATTCTCGATACCGCTTTAACCTATGTGGCCATGGGTACGGATATCTTTGTCATCCGACATCAACAGTCGGGGGTTCCCGATTTAATTGCCGCAGAAATGGATCGTTTACAGTCGGGGGTCAGTATTCTTAATGCTGGGGACGGTCAACACGAACACCCCTCCCAGGGACTTTTAGACCTGTTTACGATCTGTTGTCTGTTAGATCAGGAAAATCCCCGTTTAGAACTGTTAGAGGGTAAAAAAATCGCTATTGTCGGGGATATACTCCATTCTCGTGTCGCTCGTTCCAATATCTGGAGTTTAACCACGGCTGGGGCGGAAGTACATTTGTCCGCACCCCCTACCCTGCTGCCGAAATATTTTGGGGAATTGTGCGATCGCCTATTTCTCCACTGGGATTTAGAACCAGCTTTAGAAAAGGCCGATTTTGTGATGACCCTGCGACTGCAAAAAGAACGCATGACTGCCAATCTTTTGCCCAGTTTACGCGAATATCATCAAAGTTTTGGCATTACTCGTCCTCGTTTGCAATCCTGTCAACCGGGGGTGAAGGTACTTCATCCGGGTCCTGTGAATCGGGGAGTGGAAATTAGTTCCGATTTAATGGATGATCCCGATTTTAGTCTGATTTCCCAACAAGTTACCAGTGGTGTCGCTGTCAGAATGGCTTTATTATACCTCATTGGTAATCTTCGCGGCGACCGGTAAAAGCTTCTCAGGGATTTGCTCTTTTAGTCTGGTTTCATTGAAACAATCCTAAAGTTTCTATCAAGGTAAATATCATACTTTCTTCCTCCCTCACACACAGCATCTTCTGCTTCAAACTGGTTAGTCTCAACATCAAATTTCATCGCTTTAGGATTTCTACAGCCCTGTTTTAGCAAAGCATCGGTCAACCGTGATTTTTCTTCTGCGGTCAAAGCCCGGTAATCACTACTATTAGCTTGACCCCCATAGATTGACATTCCTATAATGCTAAGAGATAGTAAGCTTATGATCGATTTGGTCTTCATTTTTTCAACTTCCTGAATACAATAAAAACATCATTCTAAGAGTTTTAATCCCTAAGTTTTCGCTAATTAGTTCGGCACGATTACCGGTTAACTTTATGTTAGGAAAAGCATACCTATTTTGCAATAAGTATAAATACTCAAGCTACCCAGAGGGCTTTTCTAGGAACTGCGACCGATACCGGATTCCGTTCTCTTTAAACTATCCCTTTTTTGCCTCTTCCAGGTCATGATAATGCTGATAAGCGCCGATTTCGGGGTTAAAAGGGGCGATTTCTTCATTTACAGTTAATCCCAAACCTTCTAACATTGCTTGTAGGACAGAATCGGGGGCCAGACGGAGATAATCAGGATTAATTTCTAGGGCTACATGACGATTACCGAGGTGATAGGCTGCTTTGAGGAGTAAATCGGTTGAAGGGGCGGTAATAGTGATAACTGGTTCGGGTTTAGCGATAATTTGAATAATTTCGCCGTTTTCTCCCCGCAGGAAATCGCGATCCTGTAGAATGGTGCCGCGGGGTAAACGAAAACAGAGGGAAAAACCTTCGGGACTGTCGAGACGATAACGGCTGCGGGTGCGTTCTTCGGCCGTAAGTAGGAGGCTAAAAACCACCGTTTCTGGGGGAGGTGGACTAGCGGTATGACGGGGGGGTAAGCGCTCGGTAAAAGTTAACATGGTAGTGGTCAATGGGAAAAAATATTCTTAATTGTAGCCCTGACTCCAGCTTGACCGGAAAAACTGAGGAACTTTTTCTATTTATTCTCCCGTTGCAGACGAATCATCTCATTTTGCACCCGTCGTCTCAAGTTATCATCGCTGCGAATCCGGTTAGTAATGGCGTTAAACTGAGCGGCAGTCAGACCACTATCTTGGACAATCTTTTTTGAGTTATTACAATAATCTACGGCAATTCTTTGGGCATTAGCTGGAAGATTATTAAAGCTTTCCCGTTGGTTACAGGTAATTGCCGGGGGACTTTTCCCTAAAATTTGCGAAATTGCCTGATAAGCTTGTTTTCTTTGGGTTTCGATCAACAAAACTGCGGTTGCATAACGTTTAATTTGGTCAGCAGTAAAATCTTGAGTATAAGCGGAAGACCGGAAACTAACTATCTCCGTAGTCCAAGAAAATTCGGGGATCAGACCGCCAAGAATGGCGATTACTGCCAAAAAAGTCACGATAAAAGAACGTCTTAAGCTTTGACCTAGATCGGCTAGGGGATAGCAGTAAATCACCATGCGAGTTTGTCGCTGAATAGATAATGATAGCAAACTTTCCAGTTAAATCCTGCTTTTTTGAATATTTTTAACGATCATAAGTTCCAATTCTAGCGAATATCTCCTGGGACTGAACCTTAATTTTTGGGCAGAAATTGCTTTGGTAAACTTTTTTAACGTTTTTGGGGGCAAAATTAGTCAAAAATCTTGGAGAGAACCAATGAACGATTTTTGGGAAGTTAGGATGCCTATCGCTTTTAGAGAATATTTATCGGCAATTTAGCAAGCTAATCTCTTTTTATTAGCTTATATCGCTGTTAATCTCTCGCTTATTCCCCTTTGTCTCTCCTCTTGGTGGGTAATCGGGGGGAAATCTAGATAAATTAAAGGTTTCAGCGATTCCGATCGAGACAATTCCCGCTTAGAATAATGCAGTGGAATATATAGCCAATGAGGATTTGAGGCATTATTTAGTGATCTCGATCCTGGCGAGTCCTCAACAGGGGAACCATAATAAACTACTGACAACCACCCTAAACTCAGAAAAACCGCAAAAAAAGGAGTTAGCGCATGAATAAAGGTGAATTAATCGATCAAATCGCTCTCAAAGCCTCTGTGACCAAAAAACAAGCAGATGCTGTTCTCACTGCCGCCATCGAAACCATTATCGAAGCGGTTTCTGAGGGGGACAAAGTAACCCTAGTAGGATTCGGTTCCTTCGAGGCCCGGGAACGTCAGGCCAGGGAGGGACGCAACCCGAAAACCGGCGATAAGATGGATATTCCGGCCACTCGCGTCCCGGCTTTCTCGGCGGGTAAACTGTTTAAAGACAGAGTGGCCCCGCATAAGGAATAATTACTGTTGAGTTTCGTTCTCGCGTAGCGAGCGCAAAGCGTTCGCTGTAAGTCTTTTGCTTAGACCTAAACATGGTGGTAATCTTGACTGGGCGGCCGCCATTGCCGGCTGTCCGGTTTCCTCTATTCTCGATTTTTCTGCCAGTATCAACCCCCTCGGTCCGCCAGAAAGCGCCCTAACCGCTATTAAAAGCCATTTAACCAGTCTGACTCGTTATCCTGACCCAGGGTATTGGCAGTTGCGCTCTGCCCTCGGCCAATGGCACAATATAGGGCCAGATTGGATTCTCCCCGGCAATGGTGCGGCTGAGTTATTAACCTGGGCCGGTCGGGAATTGGCCTCATTTGATAGTGTTTATGTACTAACACCCGCTTTTAACGATTACGAACGGGCCTTAAAAAGTTTTGGTGGAAAAATCTGCCAACATTCCCTAGATTTAACCAGTTTAAAGCCGGTTAATCCCGAAAAACAAGGCTTATTACTCAATAATCCCCACAATCCCACGGGGAAACTCTGGACGGTGGCGGCCATTCGTCCCTATCTATCGCAATTTGGTTTGGTGGTAGTGGATGAGGCTTTTATGGATTTTTTACCCCCGCCACAACAGGAGAGTTTAATATCTCTCTTGCCGGAATATCCCAATCTCGTGATTTTGCGTTCCCTAACTAAATTTTACAGTCTCCCCGGTTTACGTCTAGGATATGTCCTCGCCCATCCCGATCGCCTGTTACAATGGCAAAAATGGCGCGATCCTTGGTCGGTGAATAATTTGGCTGTGGTTGCCGCTATTGCGGGAATTGAAGATAGGGATTTTCAAAAACAAACTTGGGACTGGTTAACGGCGGCCCGCGAGGATTTATGGCAGGGATTAGCTAATTTTCCGCAATTACAGCCCCAAACCAGTGCCGCTAACTTCCTCTTAGTACAATCTCAATCTTCCTGTTTACCCCTACAGGAAGCTTTATTAAAATATCATCGAATTTTCATCCGCGATTGTCTCAGTTTCCCCGAATTGGGTAGCAATTATTTTCGGGTAGCTGTCCGTTTACCGGCAGAAAATCAACGATTATTATCGGCTTTAGAGAGTGTTTTAGCTGCGTCTGATATTAACCACAAAAAAGCTCCCGCCAACTAGACGGGAGCCTCTACCATCGAACTAAGGGAAATTAGTCGAGGTCGGGCATTGCCAATGCGGGTTCAGTCTCGCGGTCAATTCCTTTCTCGAAACCGGCGGCGGCGGCGCGAGCGCGTCCAGCGTGCCAGAGGTGTCCAATCAGGAAGAAGAAAGCGAGGGTGAAGTGAGAGGTAGCCAACCAAGCGCGAGGAGACACATAGTTAAACGAGTTAACGTCAGTGATAACCCCACCCACAGAGTTCAAGGAACCTAAAGGAGCGTGGGTCATGTATTCAGCCGCGCGGCGGACTTGCCAGGGTTGTACGTCATTTCTGATTTTGTCGAGGTCTAAACCGTTAGGACCGCGGAGGGGTTCTAACCAGGGACCGCGGAAATCCCAGAAACGCATGGTTTCACCACCGAAGATGATTTCGCCAGTGGGAGAGCGCATCAGGTATTTACCTAGACCGGTAGGGCCTTGGGCAGAAGCGACGTTAGCGCCTAAGCGTTGGTCACGGACCAAGAAGGTGAAAGCTTGAGCTTGAGAAGCTTCCATACCGGTCGGACCGTAGAATTCACTGGGATAGGCGGTGTTGTTAAACCAAACGTAAACGGCGGCGATAAAGCCCATCATGGAAAGAGCGCCCAAGCTGTAGGACAGATAGGCTTCTCCAGACCAGATGAAAGCGCGACGCGCCCAAGCAAAGGGTTTGGTGAGAATGTGCCAGATACCGCCACCGATACAGATTAAGCCAATCCAGATGTGACCGCCGATGATATCTTCCATGTTGTTGACGCTGATAATCCAGCCTTCGCCACCGAAGGGAGCTTTGGTCAGATAACCAAAGATAACTGCGGGGTTGAGGGTAGGATTGGTGATGATGCGGACATCACCGCCACCGGGGGCCCAGGTATCATAGACACCGCCAAAGAACATGGCTTTAAATACCAACAACAGCGCACCACAACCCAAGAGAATCAGGTGATAACCGATGATGTTGGTCATTTGGTTTTTATCTTTCCAGTCGTAACCGAAGAAATTAGAGTATTCCTCTAGGGTTTCCGGTCCGCGGATAGCGTGGTAGATACCACCAAAACCGAGTACAGCCGAAGAAATTAAGTGCAGAACACCAGCGACGAAGTAGGGGAAGGTATCGACTACTTCACCACCAGGACCGACCCCAAAACCGAGGGTAGCTAAGTGGGGAAGCAGGATTAAACCCTGTTCGTACATCGGTTTTTCGGGGATAAAGTGGGCGGTTTCAAACAGGGTCATCGCCCCGGCCCAGAAAACGATTAAACCAGCGTGAGCGACGTGAGCGCCGAGCAGTTTACCGGAGAGGTTGATAAGACGAGCGTTACCAGACCACCAAGCGAAGCCGGTGGAACTTTGGTCACGACCACTAGCGGTAGGGATATTAGAGAGCGTTACCACGCGGGAGAACCTCCTCAGGGAAGATAAAGTTTTCGTGGGGTTGGTCTTGGGGAGCCATCCAAGCTCTCAGACCTTCGTTAAGCAGAATATTTTTAGTGTAGAAGGTTTCAAATTCCGGGTCTTCCGCC
>NZ_JAJTDH010000083.1:0-12515 GCF_021300285.1 Microcystis sp. 49638_E5
AAGCAAAAGGAAACGCCGCAGTTCATTGTGTTATTATTGGTTTTGGGCTAGAAGATATTGACAATAAACGTATTTTTGATTATGCTGATATTAAAGGTGAACCAACAGAAAGAAAAGTTAAAAATATTAATCCTTACCTAGTTGAGGGTAGTGACTTAGTAATTTTAAGTAGAAGAAAAACCATTTCATCTGTTCCAGAAATAAACTTTGGAAGTATGCCAAATGATGGTGGTCATCTTATTCTTTCACAATCTGAAAAAGAAGAATTAGTTAAGAATGAACCTGATTCTGAAAAATGGATAAAGCCCCTATTAAGTGCAAAAGAATTTTTAAATAATGAGGATCGTTATTGTCTATGGTTGACTAATATTCAACCACAAGAATTAAAAAAATCAAAAATAATTGCATCGAGAGTTGAGCAAGTAAAATTAACTAGAGAGAAAAGCAACCGAGAGTCAACTAGAAAGCTCTCTAATTTTCCTACTTTATTCGGAGAAAATAGACAGCCAAAAACTAGCTATATTCTAATACCGCGTCATTCTTCAGAGAATAGAAAATATATTCCATTTGGTTTCTTTAGTCCAGATTATATTGCTAGTGATAGTTGTCTCTTTGTTGCAAATGCTGATTTATATTTATTTGGTATTCTTACTTCAGCAATGCACATGACATGGGTTAAATATGTTTGCGGAAGATTAAAAAGCGATTATCGCTACTCAAAAGATATTGTTTATAATAACTACCCCTTTCCAGAAAATATCACCGACAAACAAAAACAAACCGTTGAAACTTGCGCTCAAACTGTGCTAGATACAAGGGTAAAATATCCCGATAGTAGCCTTGCGGATTTATACGATCCTTTAACCATGCCTCCCGACTTGCTCAAAGCTCACCAAAAACTTGACAAAGCCGTTGATTTGTGTTATCGTCCCCAACCTTTCACCAGTGAATTAAACCGTATTGAATACCTCTTTGAACTCTACGAAAAATTAACCGCTCCCCTACTCCCTACCAGCAAACAAAAACCCGCAAAAAGAAAAAATCCTCAATAGACATCTCCAAAAATTATAACCCAGTCACAGCTTGCTTTTAGCTTATGTACTAATTAAGCAGTTCGATAGCTAAAATGTATATCTGTCGTTGCTAATTCAATTTTACTGAAAAAATATGAGGCAATTAAAATAATTTTTATTCGGGTATATTCCTTGACTAGAAAGACTTTTGGTCTTGAGATAATATTATGGAGAGGTCTAATAACGAAGACAGGAGACTCCGAGACTCCGAGGCAGGAGGCAGGAGGCAAAAGGCAGACTTCGGCAGGAGGCAGGAGGCAGCTTTGTTCTCCCCACTCCCCACTTCATAATTCATAATTCATAATTCATAATTCCCACACCCCACACCCATCCCTAAGCGCCGCAATTCCGGAGATTATATAAAAAAACACCCAGAACAATCGAGGTGATGGACAATACTAAAGGTTGTGTAGGTCATCAGAAAAGCCCTGTCAGGGTAAAATACTATGAAACTAGCGTCACGAGTCAATCAAGTCACCCCCTCCCTTACCCTAGCTATCGACTCTCTGGCCAAGGAAATGAAGAAAAACGGCGAAGATGTCTGTAGTTTTAGCGCCGGGGAGCCAGATTTCGACACACCCATTCACATCAAAGCTGCCGCGAAAAAGGCCCTCGATGAGGGAAAAACTCGCTATGGACCGGCTGCCGGAGAACCGGGGTTAAGAAAAGCCATCGCTGAGAAATTGCTGCGGGATAATCAACTAGCATACAATGCCGATAATATCATCGTTACCAATGGGGGTAAACAGTCTCTCTATAATCTAATCATGGCGTTAATTGAAGCGGGGGACGAAGTAATTATTCCCGCACCCTACTGGTTGAGTTATCCTGAAATGGTGACGTTAGCGGGAGGAACATCGGTTATAGTGAACACTAGCCTAGAGAATCACTATAAAATCACCCCCGAACAGCTAGAAGCGGCAATTACACCGAAAACTAAATTATTTGTTCTCAATTCTCCCTCTAATCCTACCGGTATTGTCTATACTCCCGAAGAAATCGCAGCTTTAGCAAAAATTGTGGTTGAAAAGGATATTTTAGTGGTTTCCGATGAAATTTACGAGAAAATCCTCTACGATGGCGCAATTCACCGCAGTATCGCTTCTTTTGGTCCAGAAATCTTTCAGCGCAGTATTGTTAGTAATGGTTTTGCTAAAGCTTTCTCGATGACGGGGTGGCGCGTCGGTTACATAGCAGGACCGGTGGAAATTGTCGAGGCCATGACTAATATCCAAGGTCATAGTACCTCTAATGTCTGCACTTTTGCCCAATACGGTGCGATCGCTGCTTTAGAGAGTCCCCAAGATTGCATCGAGGAAATGGTCAAAGCTTTTAGCGAGCGCCGACAGTATATTTTAGAACGAGTGCGAGCAATCCCCGGACTCAATTGTCCTACTCCCAACGGTGCTTTTTATGTGTTTATCGATATTAGTCAAACTGGTTTAAAATCCCGGGATTTTTGTCAGAAACTGCTCGAAACCCAAAAAGTAGCCGCTATCCCCGGTATTGCTTTCGGTGCTGATGATTGTATTCGTCTTTCCTATGCTACAGACCTAAAGACGATTGAAAAAGGATTCGATCGCATTGATAAGTTTATCGGCACTTTGTAGGATGATTACTGTGTCTGTTAGGGTGAATTTTGTTCGCCCTTTTTTTTGGGTTTAACCACTTAGCTATTAGCCTTCAGCCGTCAGCTTTTATTTATTCTCCCCCGCAACGCACGCGAAGTAGTCTCCCTGCTCCCCAATTCATAATTCCTGATTCACCCCCTGTGCAACTATATTTTTAGTCTTGATTTACAAGGCTCTCAGAAATCAGCAGAGATAAAGTATCCTCTGGAACCCTGATTCTGTCGTTTTCAGTTGCACATCGCGTTAATTCATAATTCATAATTCATAATTGATAATTCATCGGGGCTTTTGTTAAGTTACATTAAGCCCTACAATAAAATTCTAGGGAGTTAGACGAAATTCGCTCGATCGCTCGGTCTTGTCCGCTTCTTAGCTGAGATAGAGAAAAGATAGCGCATCGAGAAATAGAAAACTTGAGCTACTCAAGCCTTCGTCAATACTGCCCTGTCATCTACCTTGAGTTATAACCTAGTGTCCCAAACCCTACCTAAACCCTCCCTAAAAAGAGAATTTTTGCCATTTACCCTACAGGATGTCCGTCTAGCTATCCCGGCCCGTTGCTTCCAATCAAGCGTTTTTCGCTCTTTAGCCTACTTTTTTTTTGATATTGGCATCATTACCCTGCTTTACTGGATAACTTACCAGATTAATCAAGCATGGTTCTTCCCCCTTTTTTGGTTTATGCAGGGAACCATGTTTTGGGCCTTATTTGTCGTCGGTCACGATTGCGGTCACGGTTCCTTTTCCCGTTATCGTTGGTTAAATAACTTAATCGGTCATCTCAGTCATACTCCTATTCTCGTACCTTTCCACGGTTGGCGCATCAGTCATCGCACCCATCACGCTAATACTGGCAATATCGACACCGATGAAAGTTGGTATCCCGTCACGGAAACCCAGTATAACAATATGGCTTGGTACGAAAAATTAGCTCGTTTTCAGCTAATTTTATTTGTTTATCCCCTCTATCTTTTCCGTCGTTCCCCTAATAAACAGGGGTCCCATTTTATGCCCGAAAGCCCCCTCTTTCGCCCCTCGGAACGGTGGCAGGTACTGACTAGCACCGTATGCTGTACCTTTATGTTAGGTCTATTAATCGGGGTTGGTGTTAGCCAAGGCTTTTGGTTTCTGTTTAACTACTACATCATGCCCTATATCGTCTTTGTGGTTTGGTTAGACCTGGTGACATTCCTACACCACACCGAAGATGATATTCCCTGGTATCGCGGTCAAGACTGGTACTTTCTCAAAGGGGCGCTTTCTACCATCGATCGCGATTATGGCATCTTTAATCCCATCCATCACCAAATTGGTACTCACGTCGCCCATCACATTTTTATCACTATTCCCCACTATCATCTCCAAGAAGCAACCGAGGCCATCCGTCCCGTCTTAGGAGACTATTATCGCGTCTCGAAAGAACCGATTTTCAAATCTCTCTGGCAGTCCTACCGCAATTGTCATTTTGTCAGTGACCAAGGCAGTAAGGTTTTTTACCTCAAAAACTGATCCTATCTTAGCTATGAGGGGGAAACGGCAGCAAAATCCCCCTCCTCCTCCCACACCGAGAATAGTTGCCAAAACTAGCGGTAAAGTCTTTTTCTGGATTTGGTTCACTGGCAAGGAATTAAGCTGATGCAGTGAAATTGAACGACGTACAAAGGGAATGACATCGGCAGCATTGGTCAAGAATCAAACAAATATCTAATCTGTTCTCTAGGATTTGATCATTTTGCTTTTCAACAGCTACTGACAAGAGGATATTAAGCGCCTAGAATCTAAAAATTTACGATCAAGCAGGTCTAAAGAGTGAGTTTTTATGATACTGTCTATTGTACTAGCTCAATTATAACTTTGCTATAAAAGATTAATTACTCAGACAGCAAAAAAAGTGGCAGATTATGACACAGGCAATCCTTACTCAAATCTTGAATCAGCTTGAGACTCTTGAGCTAAAAGAACTTCAGCTGCTTAATCAGAAGATTCAACAGTATCTTATGGATAAAGAAGAAGCTGAGAAACAAGCGGTATTTCACCAATCTCTTCTTGATGCTGGATTAGTCAAGCAGATTAAGCGTCCTTCATCTCAACCGATAACTGAGCGACGATTGATTGAAATCGAGGGAAAACCTATTTCAGAAACGATTATTGAGGAACGCCGTTAAATGGCACTTTATTTCTTAGATAGTAGTGCCTTGGTCAAGCGTTATATCAGCGAAACTGGTTCAGCATGGGTATTGGAATTATTTACTGATGCTTTAAATAATGAAATATTTATTGCCGCAATCGCCAAGGTAGAAATTGTAGCTGCTATTACGCGAAGATCCCGCACTGGAAGTATTAGCGTTACCGATGCAGCGGCAATAGTTCATCAGTTGAGAAAGGACTCGCTTAAAGATTATCAAGTCATTGAAATTACCGAAAGTATAATTAATTCAGGAATGGTATTAGCGGAAACTTATGGTTTAAGAGGTTATGACGCAATCCAGTTAGCAGTAGGTTGTGCTGTTAATACACTTTGCCTAGCTAGTGGTTTACCTTCTATCACTTTTGTCTCGGCAGATAATGAATTGAATGTTGCTGTTATCAGTGAGGAATTGCTGATGGAAAATCCTAATAATTATCCATCTTAAGTAAGCGATAAGCTGTGAACTCTGAAATTTTTAGAGTTTAAAAAGGTGGAAAAAATAATCCCCTTCAAGGGAGTAAAGGAATTAAGCTGATGCAGTGAAATTGAACGACGTACAAAGGGAATGACATCGGCAGCATTGGCCAAGAATCAAACAAATATCTAATTGGAGAAGCAACTAGAAATGTACCAAAGGAAATTAAGTCTCGCTATCCTCTTATTCCTTGGCGTTTAATCGGAGGAGTGAGAAATATTTAGAAAAGGTGCTATTATGCGGAATAATAGTTGACTTGTGTTAGAATCGGTTATGTTGTTAATTTAAGGGATAGTTACATGAAAATTGTTACTGTTACTGAGGCCAAAGAACAAATTGATGAATTAGTGAATGATACCAATGATAATCATCAACCAATTTTGTTATCTGGTACGAAAAATAATGCTATTTTAATTGCTGAGGAAGATTGGAAATCTATTCAAGAAACGCTTTATTTGTATTCTATTCCTGGTATGGTAGATTCAATTATTGAAGGTGGCAACACTTCTATTGAAGATTGTGTGAATGAGGTGGGTATCAGAGCAATTTTAAATGGATAATTGGCAGTTGGTTTTTAAGCGAAAAAAGATGCTGAAAAGCTGGCTCGTACTGGGTTGGCAAAACAAGCTAACGAGTTATTAAATATTCTTAAGTCAAATCCCTATCAATCTTATCCTGTTTATGAGAAACTCAGTGGCGATTTAGCGAGCTATTATTCTAGACGTATTAATATTCAGCATCGTTTGGTTTATCAGGTTATTCCAGAAGAGAAGGTTGTCAAAATTATACGGATGTGGACTCATTATGAATAACCCCTTTTAATTTATTTTACCTAAAATGTCGGATGAATGCCCCCGCTAGATTTTTCGACAAGATACTCACCTTTGCGGGGAATGAAATCCGACCAGAATATCAACCGCGAAGCACGATTTTCATTCTACTATTTGTAGGTAAACTGTGTTATACTTAATTTAGCCAGGGTCGAGGATTAATCAATGCTAGTCGTAAAAGCCAAGTTAAAAAACGGGACACCAGAGAGGCAGGAAAATTTATTGTAATTTCTCAATAATACTAATAATGATTCTCTTTAGCTGGGGGAGATTGTTTTGAATCACTTTCCAGACGACTTTTTCATCAATTGCCCAATATTCATGAACTAATTTATCCCGCATACCTGCGATGTTTTTCCAAGGAATATTAGGATAATTAACTCTCACTTCATCAGGAATATTTTTGACTGCTTCCCCAATTATTTCAATTAATTTTACTGCCGAAAGAAAGATTTCTATCTTAGTTGAAAATTCTTCAAAGCTTAGACCCTGAGTCATCTTTTCTAGTTGACAAATTGCCTCTAGAATGTCTTGCAAGAAATCTCTAAATTCCCGTTGCGTCATACATAAATAACCTCGGATAAAATTCTTTCTCGCCTTCTTCCTTTTAAGCCATTTTTACTGATAACATCCGCTTTTACCTTAAGTAAATCACTTAAATAATATTCCATATCTACTAAATCCAGTAAACTAGGCGGTTCTGTATAATCTATCAGAATATTAACTTCACTATTTTCCTGCACTTCTCCTTTTACATAATCTCCAAAAATACCTAATTCACTGACATGATACTTTTCTTTTACTAAGGACTTAACTTGACCCAAAATCGCTTTAATTTCTTCTAAATTTTTCATGATGCTTACCTTCTAAGATAACGGAAAAGACTTTTACCCTACTGATCAAAATTTTATTTCCTGTATCTGTATTGTAGCAGATAGCGGATGAAAGGATAAACCATACTCCTTAAAATCATGAGAATTGAGAGAGTTATGCAAAAAATACCCCCTCAACTGACTAAATGAAGGGACATTTATAGTATTTTTAGAAGCAATTTAGCCTACTTTTCTGGTTTCTTTTTCGATGGATTGGGAGGGTTTTAGTTTAGGTTTGAGTATCTCGATTATTCTAAATTTCGCTTTTTCCAGTAATCAGGTTTACGTTTTCCATTTGCGATCGCAACTACCCAAATAGATGCTTCAAATTCTACATAAAAGATGATGTAAGGAAAACGGCGAATGAGATAACGGCGCATCCCTTCGATAGTATGGGCTGTTCCCAGATTAGGGTTAATTTTAATTTTTTCGAGAGCTTGTTCAATTTCAGATAGTAAATCTAGCCCTAATCCTATCTTTTACTTCTCATAATATTGAATAGCATTGTCAAGTTCTCGTCTTGCTTCACTGTGAATAATAACAGGTTTCACGAATATTTCTCTCGTAATTCCAATAATACTTTATCCGATGGTTCACCCTTGGCTGTTCCAGCATAAATTTCGGCTAATCTTTGAGTTAATTCTCTATCCCAAGCATCTAAAACATTGTCATCTACACCTTCATCTAAGGAATGGATGAGAAAGTAAGCCAGTTCAGCGCGATCTTGTACGGGAAGTTGAGCAAGTTCTATTTTGAGGGTTTCTGCTGTTTTAGTCATCTTGAAAGCATCTATAACCAGTCATCTTAGATTGTAGCAGATATCGGATGAAAAAATAAACCATCCTCCTTGAAATTATGGGAATTGAGAGAGTTATGCCAAAAATACCCCCTCAACTGACTGAATGAAGGGGCATTTATGGTATTTTTAGAAGCAATTTAACCTACTTTTGTGGTTTCTTTTTCGGTAGATTGGGAGGGTTTTAGTTTACGCTTTAGGGTTGATACTGCGCCTAGTGTACTGACTACCAGGAGACTTAAAGTTCAAGTTTTCCAGAAAGAAAATTAAACTAATTAAACATTCATATTAGGGTTTTATGTTAAATCTAATGTGTATCGCATCGCCTCTTCCAATTGCTGTAAATAACTAGAAGAAAGTGTCCCCAACTGTCGTTGAAGTCGTTGTCTATCAATAACAACAATTTGATAACATAAGGCTACTGATTCCTGATTTAAGCCTCCTTGTCCTGCGGGAATAACCATTGTTCCGGGGATTTGTGCGCGACGTAAATTACTGGTTAATGGAATTACAACAACAGTGCTAGTGAAGCGATCAATATTGTTATATTCGACAATAATAACAGGTCGAATACCAGCTTGTTCTGAACCACGACTCGGATTCAAATCAGCTAGATAAATATCGCCTCGCATTTATTCCTTATCCTCTTGTTCAAGGTGAGATAAATAATCGGGTAAAATACTTTCTGAAAAGCTAATATCCTCTTGAGCAAATTCATTTTGTAACGATTGTGCTTCTGCATCTGAAATATTGTCCCATTTCTGAAAACGTGAATTTCTTTGTAAGGATTTGACAAATTCAAGGACTTTTTGCTGTTTTTCTAGCGGTAAAGTCTTAATACTTTGCAAAATCTGGTCTTGAAGATTATTAATATGGGTGACAGACATTTCAACTTTTACTATATTTACACTAGGCCAGCCATTTTACCATAAAAAAACGCTCTTGTTGTCAATTAGTTAGCAACAATTAAATAATAGACAATAAACAATACACAAAAAATACCCCCTCTACTGACTGAATGAAGGGGCATTTATGGTATTTTTAGAAGCAATTTAGCCAACTTTTGTGGTTTCTTTTTCAATGGATTGGGAGGGTTTTAGTTTGCGCTTCAGGGTTGAAGCTGCGCCGATAGTGCCGAGAGCGAGGAAGCCTAAAGTAGAAGTGGGTTCGGGAACTGGTTGGACACCCAAAAGTTCGCCATCAAAAGTAACTTCGCTGGCAAAGACCCACGCAGTGCGTCGATTTAGAGTAAGTTGTAGGGAACTACCACTAAAATTTAATCCTGAAAAAGTATAGGATGTTGCCTCTGAACCAGGCGGATCAGTAAGAGTTCCCGAATCGTAATTAGAGCTGCCCATACTTAATAATATACTTTGCGGTACGGAAATAGCAGCATCACCATTTAAGTCAGCCACATGGACAGTAACTGAGTTTATCCTGACTGTGCCAGCAAAGTTAAAAGTAATGACAGGATTCCGGTCTAGCCAACCAACATAAGGTCCTGTACCGTCTGGAACTTCTACATCAATCCACCTTTGTGTAGGAATTATGCCATCAGTTAGATCTCCAACTCCTCCGCTGAGAGGAGCATAATCTAGCGACGTGTTTCCAGTGCCATTATATTTCTTGTCCCAGTATCTAGAGCCGCCTCCATTTTCCATATCATAACTGATAGGTGTAATTTGAAGAGCATTAGCAGTACCTATTGTTGCCAAACTGATAAGTACGGCTCCCCCAATAGAATTTTTGACAAGTTTAATGAATACCATGATAGATGCCTCAAGACATTGAAGTTGTTAGTGGGATTTAACTGTTTTTTGGCAAAGTTGGCAAAGAGTAAATTGATACGATCGCTTTTTTAGCAGCCAAGTTAACCAGCAGTTTTACCTAACCCTAAAGGGTCAGCAAAGACAACAATACACATCCCCCCCCCACAATTGTATTTTTTGATACAATTTAATAAATTTTTATATTTCTCTCTTAATCCCGATAAAGAAACCGCAGAACCAAGTCGGTTGTGAACAGCCCACCGCTTTTACCATTTTTGGTTAGTATCTGGATGTGGTATTATTTGAGGTGTGTTCGGATTATCTGATACGATCAAGGTCTATGACAACTTACTATGAAATCCTCAGCCAAATAGAGAATCTTCCCCTTACGGATAAGTTGCGACTTTTAGAGGATTTAAAAACTATCATCAAGCCGACCGTAGCGCCAAAAGATGACGATGAGATCATTCCAGCCGAAGAACTTGCTGAAAGCCAAGCAGCATGGCAAGATTATTTATCCGGTCGAGATACCGGAATCACTTCAACAGAATTAAAATACAAATTATTTGGAGATAAACTTGGCTGATTATATTCTACTTAGACAAGCAGAACGCTACTTAGAAAGGATGCCTAAAAATGATCAAATTCGTCTTCTTGAAGCTTTGGATACTTTGATTTCGGATTCTACAAAATTAGATATTAAACCCCTTTACGGAAGAGATGAACTAAGATTGCGAGTAGGTAAGTATCGAGTGTTGTTTTTTGAAGATAGAGACAACAATCTATACGTCATTACAACTATTAAACCTCGCGGCGATGTCTATAAATAATACCAGAACTCTTTTCTAGACTGCTGTTTCTCCTTTCGCCATAAGACAGTGATTCACAGAAGAAGGAGTCTCAGGTGTTTTTCCCTGTTTTTCCCCTTTTCAGGTGAACTATCCACTTCCGTGAGGGATTGTGACGCGGTATGTCGGATTTGCCTTTGCCTTCTCCCTTAAACTATCAACTCGATCACTAACCAAATTAAGCCCGATTACCTCCCATCAACCAGATGATAAACTAGGGATACCAGCTTTGATCAAGGCATCAGCATGACCACTAACGCGGCAAAAACTCAATGGCAGTATTTAGAGAAACGTCCTCATTCCTGGCGACAACAGCTTTGTTTTCAAGGTAGGAGGCTGAAAGCTTTTGATGTCTGGTCAGATATGATTGTCAACGATATGACTCCTCAAGAAGCAGCTCTTAATTGGGAGTTACCTTTGGCTGCTATCTATGAGGCAATTGACTACTGCGAGGCTAATCAGCAGCTACTCAAGCAAGAAGCGGAAGAAGAACGCCACCGTCTGGAAGCAAAGGGGATTAGTGTTGAGCCTAAGATTATTGCTTGATGAGGACTCGCAATCCCAACTTCTGGTTAAGTTACTTACGGCTGCTGGTCATGACGTACTGACGATCAATAAAATTGGTTTGACTGGCTGCACAGATGATGTCGTACTTGACTATGCCATACAGGAAAATCGGATTCTGCTAACTCATAACTGCGATGACTTTGAAGAGTTGCACCAAGCCAATCCAAGCCATTCGGGTATCTTAGCGGTTTACCGTAACGCTAACCGCTTTAAAAATATGGACTTCAAGGCAATTGTCAATGCGATCGCCAATCTTGAAACGGCTAACGTCCCTCTTGCTAATCAGTTCATTTCCCTGAACCACTGGAACTATTAATTCTGCTTTGTCGTGATCGCGTCACAAATCTTAAGTTATATATCTCTCACACTAGCGATCGCTTTCTTTTCCCTGTTTTACTCCTTCTCAGGCTGTATATCCTCATTCCGTGAGATATTGTGGCGCAGTATGTCTGATTCGCCTTTGCCTTCTCCCTTGACTGATCCTCAACTCGATCGCAAACTAAATTAAACAGGATTACCTCGTACCAACCAGATGATAGACTGGGGATAATAGAAATAATTGAATATGGCTACATTACCGGAGGAAACCTTAGCGAGCATTTTTGATCTACTGCGTCAACTAGCGGATCAGATAGAGTACGCATCGGCAACGGAATGGCAACTTTTTACAGAATATGGGGAAAATGAACGGACATTATCAGAATTAGAAGAATTATCTAATGCCAGAGAGAGGATAACTAATTCCTACTCCCGAATTAATAATATCCTGCTGAGAATTTTACAAGAGCAGCCGACTCTCTCAAATACGATGCTAGAGATGTTAGAAAGAGCGATTTTGCAAGGAACAGCCAGTGTGGATGCTGTTAGTGCTAGTGTTGATGAAGTAAAGAGGCAATGGAACTTATGATGACTTACCGCACCTCCTATCCCGATGAAGCAACGAGAAAACAATGTCTTGAAAGCTTACGCGAAACTAACCGCCAGATTGAGCTTTATAATCTTTTTTTAGACGATATACTCGCCCAACTGGAAACAGAATCCCGTCAAAAGAGACGAGAAAGGCTATTGCAAAGAGGGCAAACTATTAAATAGAGGGATGCACAGAAGAAGGATTCTCAGGTGTTTTTCCCTGTTTTTCCCCTTCTCAGGCTGTATATCCTCATTCCGTGAGATATTGTGGCGCAGTATGTCTGATTCGCCTTTGCCTTCTCCCTTGACTGATCCTCAACTCGATCGCAAACTAAATTAAACACAATTAATATCAACCGACGGGATTCAACTGACCTAATTCCACGCTCACCGCATCAAAGCGATTGTTCCCGGGACGATAGGAGAGAATTTCCAATCCCTACTTAGGGTCTGCTGAATAAATCTAAAAACCTTGTTGGGTAAGACTTTTAGACTTTTTGTCAATCAAAAAGTACCAGGCATGGGAGTGATCAGGGGGAAAATTGAGGTACTTTTTC
>NZ_JAJTDH010000084.1:0-19820 GCF_021300285.1 Microcystis sp. 49638_E5
TGATGCTTCTTGGTATCAATTCACTGAATGGTTGAATTATTTTGCCAAGATTTATCGGATTGTTTGTATTGCTGTTCCTCCCCATTTCACGACTCAAGATTGTTCAGTTTGTGGGACGAGAGTTCAAAAAACATTAAGCACTAGAACTCATCAATGTCCCAATTGTAAAACAGTCTTAGATAGGGATCATAATGCAGCAATAAATATTCTTAAAAAAGGGTTGCAATATTTGGGAAAACATCTCAATGCCTCGACTTCGCTCGGCATTGACACTGAGCGAAGTCGAAGTGTCAACGGTACTGTTGGGCAAACAGAAACCGACCTAAACGCCTTGGGAGAGTCCGACCTCTGGGTTTTTAATGGAGACATTGAGAATCTAAGTTGTCTCGTTGAACAAGGAATTTCTAACAGCGATGTGGAAAGAATCCCCCGTCACAGCGTAGCTTGACGGTGGGAGTATGTCAATCAAAAATAGAGATAAATAAACTAAAGCCTGGTAAGACATCCTCTCCGCTTAAATTAGCGGGTAGTTCCATAATTTCTAAGGGTTGCTGAGGACGATAAATTTCCACCTGTTGTTGTTGAGGATTAACTAGCCAACCTAATCGCAAACCACTGTGGAGATATTCCCGCATTTTAGCTTGAATTTCTGGGAGGGAATCGCTACGGGAGCGCAGTTCAATGACGAAATCGGGACAAATAGGCGGAAATTTCTCCTGTTCTTCTCGACTTAGAGCTTGCCAACGGGTTAAACTCACCCAAGCGGCATCAGGAGCGCGATATCCGCCTTTCGGCAAACGAAAAATCGTCGCCGAACTAAAGACTTTACCCAATCCGGTTTGACGATTCCACAACCAAAGTAAACTAATAAAATCGGCTTCTCGGTTGCCGCTAATTCCCCCAACAGGTGGCATCACAATTAATTCTCCTTGGGCGTTTCTTTCCAGTTGCCAATCTGGGTTAACTTGACAGAGACGGTAAAACTGCTCATCGCTGAGATTGACTGTATCTAAGTTTAAAATCACTGCTGCCATAGCTATATTCCACCCTAGAAAACACTCTAGTCTTAATTATAGTCAATTAGATTCCCCGCCAGATAGCGATCGCACCGTCCCGATCTCCAGTGACTAACCAACGACCATCTCGACTGGCAACCATTCTTAAGATGACGTTTCCCTTCAGGGTATTCAAGCGCCGACGGGTATTAACATCCCAAAATTTGACGGTTCCATCCCCGGAGGTGCTGGCCAAAACTTTGCCCCCATCGAGCAAGGCCATATCAGTTACAGCGTCGTTATGGGCGAGAATAGTAGTGGTGCCGATGCCACTTTTCACTTGCCAACTGCGGATCGAACCGTCTTGACTAGCAGTACCGGCGGTATTACCATCCTTGGAAAAAAGCACCCGATAAACGGGGAATAAATTACCCGCATAGGCCCGAATAAAGCGACCGGTACTCACTTTCCACAGTTTAACGAAACCATCGTAATCGGCGCTAACAATTCCTTTACCATCGGGACTAAATGCGATCGCCTGAATCGGATGATTATGGCCGCGCAGGGTTTTTAACAGTGTACCCGTCTGAAAATCCCAGAGTTTAACAGTACGATCCCAGCTACCCGTAGCCAAAATTTTGCCATCGGGAGAAATAGCGGCATCAGTAACGAGAAAAGCATGGCCAGGATAGGTCATTTCTAATTTTCCCGTGCGCGTATTCCAGCGTTGCACTTTTCCCCCGGCATCGGCAGTTACAAAAGTCTCACCGTCGGGACTAAATTGGATAGCATTGACAGTATCACCTAGTTGCCAAGTCCTGAGAGGTTTTTGAGTTTTTAGGTCCCATTCCCTAACAGTGCCGTCAAAACTACCGCTCAGCAGCAAGGAGTTATCGGGACTAATGGCTAAAGCATAGATGGGATCCTGATCGGCTTTTAAAATAGTAACCCGTTCCACCATCTGCCAAGGAACGATTTCTGCTAGGGGAGACGCTTGCGGAGTGGTGGTTTTCTCTTTTTCCCGATTGACTGCACAACCCCCCGATAGCAACAGCAGCAATAATAACGATAATGTCGGTTGATAAAGGGTTATTTTCATAGAATTTTGCCGTTGTCAAAATCATCTTAAACTACTTTAAACTTGAATGGGTAAAATTTGCAGAGAATAACGACAACGAGGAACAAGATAAATGACAAATTCTTGATTAGTTGTCTTGGCTTGTTCCAGAACATTCTGTAAATTTTCACCGTGAGCAATGACCCCTTTTTCATTATAGGCAATGTATTGATTTTTATATAAATCAAGCACGGTGTCACGATTTTTGTTTAACCAACGTAACATTTCTTAGGCTTGTTCTTGAGAGATTGAGTCTGTCATAATCTTTCTAAGGAGAGACGTTTTTAATCAGAAGGAAAGCAGCACTAATCAGTTTATTTTTGTCAATTATAGCTTCTAGTTGCTCCGATTGATAACGACCTGATTCGACTTCTAAAGAAGCGGCATCCAAAGCATTAAGATAAGCATCGTTTAAAGTGTCTGTTAATTCCTGATCACTTAAATAATATCCTGCCACTTTTTGGCGTTTATTTTGGCGTTGAATTTCTCTAACACTATTGCGAATGGAGACATCCCAAGAACGAGTGGTTCTGTTTTCTGCCTGTTGTTTAATTAAATGCAGTAATAAGATAACAGCATAACTACGAATGGTGCTAATAGTCCCATTTTTGCTCATATCTTCAAGGTCTTCTACAATCGCCAGTGAACCTTTAATATCACCTTTTAAGAGCAAAGCTTTTAATTCTAAAAGTTCTTCCATAATTCAATTTCTTCCCCCAAATACCCCTTAATTATATCTGGCCACAAGTCTCTCGGATATCCCAGGTTTATTGGGTAAAATGTATTCTAAGATACATTCTTGCGGGCGAGTGAGTGGAACGAACCACAGAGACACAAAGGACACAAAGATCGATCGCTACTATATAAGCAAAAATTGTCACACAAAGTCGAGAAGAGCCAAAAAGTTAATCATTTTTTCATTTATTTTATAAGCTTTTCTCTGCTATGATGAAGCCGTTCTTGTAAAAGTAGAGTTTTTAGTCATGACTCAAAGATTAGCAAAACTAATCGATTTTCGGGGGGGATAAGCATAGCTTATTAAAACTCTCAATTGCTTCCTCTGTCCTTGGGGTAAGTGCTTTGATAGTCACCCCTGTACAAGCAGCAAATTTGGTTCAAAATGGCAGTTTTGAGAACGGTGCAAACCCTGGTCTTTTTCAAACACTTGATGCTGTTTCCACGGTAATTACAGGATGGACGGTTAGCCAAGGATCAATCGATTACATAGGTGCATTATGGCAAGCTTCTAATGGTTCTAGAAGTCTGGATTTATCTGGAGGGAATGCTGGTCGAATTCAGCAAACCTTTAACACAACTGTCGGTGGGACTTATCGGGTGACTTTTGATCTGGCGGGTAATCCCAACGCAAGTCCTATTATTAAAGACATGAGAGTGAGTGCGGGAGGAAGTTCTGCTGATTTTTCTTTTAATACAACAGGAAAAAGCAGTTCAAATATGGGATGGCTATCAAAATCTTGGGATTTTACTGCTAACAGTACAACCACTACCCTTGAGTTTATCAGTTTAACTAATAGCTTTGCTGGTCCTGCGTTGGATAATGTCTCGGTGATAGCTCTTTCCCCTCCTCCTACTCCTACTCCTATCCCCGAACCTTCATCAGTGCTAGGATTATTGAGTTTAGGAGTATTAGGAATTAGTTCTGCTTTAAAACGTCAATCTTAATCTATTTTTATCTTTTTAACCCATCTAAACTAGGTGGGTTAAATTGAATATTCAGATAGGCTTAAAATCGGTGAATAATTTGAATTTTGCGGCACATTTTTAATAATATGCTAGGATAGTATTGATGTTTTAGGAGGTAACAACCTATGCAGTTAGAAGATTATTTTGAATTTGTAGCAGTAGATAATATTCAATTAAAAGGACATCGTATTGGCATTGAGGACGTACTGAAATACTATCGACAAGGTTATAGTCCTCAAGAAATTCTCCAAGAATTACCAACTCTAAATTTAGAAAAAATTTATGCCACTTTGACCTATTATTATCACAATCAAGCACAAATCGATCTCTATCTTGTCAAGCTAGAAAGACAACGGGAACAACATTATCAACAGTGGCTAGAAACATCATCTCCTTTAATTGATCGTTTAAGAAAAGCAAAAATTAAAAAGGAGCAGGAGTATTTACAAAAAGCATGAAAATTCGGTTTTTGCTGGATGAAAATTTATCTCCTAATCTCAAAACGATTGTAAGTAGTCGTGCCAAATTAATTGCCATTTTTGAGATAACTCTTGCAAGCTGATGGCTGACTGCGATGTATAAATGCGATCTCCTTCTTTTAACTTTAAGCTAAAATAGATTGAGTTCGTTGTGATCGATCGATGGGAAAAAAAGAAAAACTGCTAGAAAAGGCCAAAAACTCGCCTCAAGGATTACGTTTTAGCGAATTTGAGAGTTTGCTTAATCTTTGTGGTTGGACTTTTGACCATCAAACAGGAAGTCATCACATTTGGTATTCATCCAAGAGAGTCCGTCTATCTATTCAACCGACAAAAAACGGTGAAGCGAAAGCTTATCAAGTTAAACAATTTTTAAAAATACAGGAGGAAGAAAATGAATCCAACCACCGAGGATTTTAACGGTTTTAGCATTAATATCTTCCAAGATGAGGAGAGAGATTGGATAGCATACTTAGTAGAAATGCCTAGCGTTTCCGCTTTTGCTGATAGCCCCCAAACAGCACTCAATGAATTAATTGTAGCTTGGGAAGGCGTTAAAGAAAGTTATCGTCAACATGGTGAAGAAATTCCTCATTTAGCTATGACAAAAAATTAGGCACACTAGCTGGGTCTTGAAAAATTTAGTACAAATGCTCGGACTTTTTTTTCCCAACCCCTAACCCCAAATTCTGCTACTCAGATTCAGGTTTCTTAGGGTCTTTTTCTGGGGTATTAGCGGCGGGATTTGGGGCTATTGTCGCAATTTGGGCGGCCATTCTTGTCATTGCTTGACCTTGGGCGAATTCCTGCTGTAGTTGTTCGCTAGAAGACACCAAACGACTTAAACCTTGAATTAAACGGATAATTTCCTGTCGCAGTTGCGGATTACCGGTAATTTCATCCACATCCGAGGTGATTTTCTGAAGATTGGCAAAAGCAGCGCGAGAGGAGTCGAGGAGTTGCTGTAGGGTGACAACAGTGGCAGGATCGGAGAGATAGGCGGTAAAGTTGCCCAAATTTTCACTTAATTTAACAGCATTTGCCGAAATAGTGTTTAAATTCTCAATAATTTGGCTTTTCTGCACTTCCGTCAGGATCGGATCCAAAGCAGCGAGAGTAGTTTGTAGGCGATCGCTAGTAGTTTTGATACTATCGAGAGTAGCAATTAAACGATTTTGATTAGCTGCCAAAAAAACCCGCAGTTCTTCGGTGGTTTCTCCCACCAAAAGCAGCGTTTTTCGGGCCTCCACTAGGGTAGCGTCTAAATTTCTCAGGCCGCCACTTCCCTGTAAACTTCTCAGTAAAGTAGTCGCTTCCTGACTCAATCCCCCGACACCGGAAAGATCACTAGAAAGGCGATCGAGAGAACCGGATACTTGGGGTAAGGATTCTAGGGATCTCATCCCCGAATTAACTTTACCTAGAGTACCGCTGCGACGAACCTCGCTTAAAGCGGTGGTTGCCTCACCACTAAAGCGATCGAGTCCCCCCAAGGCATTAGCAGCGCGTTGGGTAAAAGAACGAAATCCGGCCACCATATCGGGATCGCTAACTAGATTAGAAATTCTCAGTAAAGATCTGATCAGGGTATTGACATTTAGCGCCGATTGCCCTTGTAAACGGGAACCGTTACAGATAATCACCTCCCCATTACAGTTAGGACTCAAAGGGGGTTCTTTAACACCACCGACGGGTAAAGCTTGCAGGGGAGTAATATCGATCGTGGTTTCACCCACTAAACCGGATTGAATGGCTTCGATGAGGGAATTACTGGGAATTAGGCGATCTGCTGGCGAAATCTCCACTTCTACGGCGACTCCCTCCGGTTCTGGGGTAATTGCCGTCACTTGTCCGATTCTCACTCCCCGATAACCGACGCGGGTTCCCACCATCATGCCACCCACATTAGGAAAAAGGAAGCTGGCGCGATAACTGCGTCCCCCGAAGCTAAAATTACTTAACCAGGCGATAAACCAGATTAATATTCCCCCCGATGTCAGTAACATTAAACCGATACCACTTTGCCGCAGAGTTGGGGAAATCCCTCGTTGTGAACCGCCAGCTTCCATAAATAATTACTCCTCATCTCTAAACAGTATCTTACAGGAGAAATCGGAGGATTTCAGTGATCAGTGATCAGTGATCAGATGCGAGTTATCAGTTCACTGATTACTGTTTACTGTTTACTGATCACTGAATTGGTCCGTCGATACTGCCGGTAAAAAATTGCTTGAGTACGGGGATTTCGGAGTGATAAGCCTCTTGAGTCGGTCCAACCCATTGAAATTGACCTTTATAGAGAAAAACGATGCGATCGGTGGTATTTTCGATGGTGCTGTGGACGTGGGTGACAATGAGATGGGCCCCACAGGCTTTTTTTACTTTGAGAAGTTCCATAATTACCGTCTGGATGCGGGTAGAAGCGACGGGATCGAGTCCGGCAGTGGGTTCATCGTAAAGGAGAATGTTCGGTCGATCGGCGGCGATCGAGGGATCGCTGATAATTGCTCTGGCTAAACTGACCCGTTTTCGCATCCCTCCGGATATTTCAGAGGGATAGAGGTCGTAGGAACCAGTCATACCCACTAAATCCAGTTTTTCTTCCACTAAATCGCGAATTTCGGCTCGTTTTAGCTTTGAGTGGCGATAGAGAGCAAAACCGACATTTTCCCCGACGGTGAGGGAGTCAAAAAGGGCCGATTGTTGGAAAACTAGACCAACACCGAGGGGATCTTCCCCCTGTTCTACGGTTCTCTGCCGTTTTGTACCGTAGATGTACACTTCTCCCCGATCGGGGGCCAGTAATCCGGCGACTAAGCGTAAAATGGTCGATTTTCCCGTCCCGGATGGACCGATCACGCCGATCGCTTCCCCTTCGTACACTTTCAGATCGACGTTATTTAAGATTACTTTCTTACCGAAAGCTTTGGTCACTCCCCTTAATTCGACGATCGGTTCGCGCATCACCATCTAGAATATCTTTACAAAAATGCCCTTTTATTGTAGGGCAACGACCCGATCTTTCTTTTTTTTCTTTTCTGGTTTTATGGTTCGCGATTCTATCTGCATTTCGGGAATCTCTCGCAATTCTTCGGCATCTAAACGATATTGTTCGCAGACAAGACTCAGACGAATACCAGAACAGCTAACGGGATTAACTGAATGGGTAAGATCTCCTTGAAAGAGGATCAGGGTGTTAGCACAAGGACGAATCTGGGCCACAGAACGATTGCCTGTTGCTAGTACCAGTTCCCCCCCTTGAATATCTTTAGGAACCTGCACATAAAGGACGCTAACTAGGAGCGGGGGATCGATTGTTTTACAATAGGAGCGCAGGGAGCGATCGATATGAGGATCGACGCGTGAACCGGTTTGTAGGAGTAAGGGGTTAAGATAAAAAGCGTTGCAGTCAGCTTGTAAACTGCGATCGAGATAGGGTTTAAAATAGGGAAACATTCGTGCAACTTCGCTGATTTGTGTGCGTCGAAAAGCGATGGAAAAGCCTTTGGTTTTAACGAAATCTCGATTTAAATTGTTAACTGTGAAGTGGGGACAAGCGAGAATCTGTCCTTGTAGTTCGCTCAGATAACTGGGAGTAAAAGCGTCGGGATATTGGGAATAGTAAGGCACGGATAGAATCGCAACGGTATGGCAATCTTTATGATAGCTTGTTCCTAGAGAGATGGGGATAATTTTCCCAGAAGTGTTCTGTCTGTGTGTACTTTAAGATAAGAGTTATTAAGAATGATGTTCTGCTCGAAAGCTTGACTAACTCTCCTTAATTCTCCGAGGGATTTATTGTCGAGCCGATTTTCTACCGTAGCGGTTATTATTGTTAACTTTTTGATTGACTAATCAAATACCTCAAATTCCTGGCCGATCTTGCCAAAATATTCCCCCAAACGTTGTTGAATGATATTAATATACTGATCTTCAATTTCAATACCAATAGTCTGATAACCTAATTCTAGAGCGGCAATTAAAGTTGTACCCGTTCCAGCAAAAGGATCGAGAACTATATGACTGTTATCCTGTGGTAGAAATAACTCGAGCAGTTTTCTAATCAATGATAAAGGTTTAATCGTACAATGCTCATCAAAATTTTCATCCCGTCCTTTAGAAAAGCCCTCTAAAATATTGGATTGAAAAGAGCCGTCACTTAGTATAGCTTTGAAGGGACCTAATCCAGTCATTTGTAGAGTTTCAATATAATTGTTTTTTAGAGGCTTCTGCACAATAACTATAGCTTCCCATTCATTTCTCAGGCAAGTATGCCAACCTTGCCATTGTTGAGCATTAGTATCACCAATTTTGTCAAGTTTTTTCTCAATATTTAATCCTTTAGGAATGCCTGAATGTCGTCTATAAACCAGCACATCTCTAGCATAAAAACCGGCATTTTCAAGAGCAATCTGAATATGAGCCAGTGTTCTTGTGCTACTAAAAACAGCGACAACAGCCCCCCTTTTACAAACACGCATTAGTTCCTTTGACCAATCTGTTGCCCATTCAATATAATTGACCACATTTTCGCGATTGCGTTGATACCAACGCTCATTGCGAACCCCACCAGCTAACCCACTTCCATAGGGAATATTTTTTACCAGTGTGGAACTGTTTTGAATGCGTTCTCTGCGTCTTTGGATTTCATCATGATCCCAATTTCTGCCAATGAACTCATAATTATAGGGTGGATCTGTGATCACACAAGATATACTAGATTCTTCTAGTAAAGTGAGAAGTTCTCTACAATCACCGTGCAGAAGTTGCCATCTTTTTGAGATATTCATCGGGCAATATAAAACTCCTGTGTTTCAGAAAATTTATCAAAAGTTTTCAGCAAATCGAACCCACTGCGCTCAAGTATATAATCAAAACTTTGTTGGCTCTGCAAAACAGTCCAGCCACCCAGATGACAAGCTTTAATCGCTGCTGGTAAGTTATCCTCTCGCACAATCAGTAAAATAGGTTTAAGTCCTCTTTCCTGTAATAGTTTTCCATACTGTTTAAACTTTTTAAGTGTGCCAGAATCTCCCGAACCAATTCTATATTTAGTATCAATGGCATCTCTACCTAAAATGCAGTCACAAGGTTGATCATCTGCAATCTTTAAAGCCGGTTGATAATCTAAACAATTAGCCTTAAAAACTTCTGTCACCAGACGTTGCCAACACATTCCTAGTTCCCTGCCCCAATACTGACGATTTTCCCTTTTTAAACTAGGAGTAATTCCAAATACCCTCATAAGCGGATCATAATCATCATTTTCTTCTCCATAGATTTTGTCACTAAAAGAACTTTGGTATTGTCTCAAAATTCCCTTGAGTAGGTTTTCTATTTGATCGGGTGGCATCAATAATCCTTTTTGATATAGATAGCTAACTACTGATTATCTACCCAAATTATCGGTAATCTGTTCAAAGATAATATCACCCCTGGCCAAGGAAAATGATCGGTTATTTACACAGGCCTTCCATCTTGCCCCTAATATTCTAACAGCCGATCGTCCCTAATTTCTAAATCATTGACTACCCACGGTTTACAATAGTTAAGAACCAACGGCAAGCAAGAATTAACGATGCGGATTTCGATCAACTGGTTACGAGAATTAGTCAAAATTGTCCAATCTCCCCAAGAATTAGCCGAATTATTGACAATTGCGGGAATAGAAGTGGAAGAGATCGAGGATCGCCGAGAATGGGCAAAGGGTGTGGTTATTGGTAAAATTATCGATCGTCAACCCCATCCCAACGCAGATAAATTAAGTGTCTGTCAGGTGGATATCGGTCAGGAAAATCTTAGTACAATTGTCTGTGGTGCGCCCAATGCTAGGGCTGATATTCTAGTTCCCGTGGCTACTTTGGGAACTTATTTAGCCAAAATCAATTTAACGATTAAACCGGCTAAATTGCGGGGGGTAAAATCGGAAGGGATGATCTGTTCCCTCGCGGAATTAGGATTAACTAAAGATTCTGAAGGAATCCACATTTTTAGCCAGGAAAATCTCCCTTTAGGTACAGATGTTCGTCCCCTTTTAGGACTCGATGAGGTGATTTTAGATATTTCTCCCACCGCTAACCGTGCCGATGCTTTGAGTATGATCGGAGTCGCGCGAGAAGTGGCGGCTTTGACAGGAGGAGAATTAAGCCTACCAAAAGTGAAATTAGGTGAATTTTCCCCTAAAAAAGATTTAACGCTGGAAATATCAGAAAATAAAGCTTGTCCTGCTTATATTGGTACGGTGATCGAGGGGGTAAAAATTGGCCCATCTCCGCTATGGTTGCAACAGCGTTTACAGGCTGCCGGATTGCGATCGATCAATAATGTGGTCGATATTACTAATTATGTCCTCTTGGAGTGGGGACAACCCTTACACGCTTTCGATCGCGATCGTTTACAAAGTTTTGCCGGAGGTAAATCCGTTACTATTGGGGTCCGTTTTGCCGAGGAAGGGGAAAAAATTATTAGCCTTGATGGTCAGGAAAGAAGCTTAAAAGAGCTTAATTTATTAATTACTGCCAATAATAAGCCGGTAGCTTTAGCGGGGGTGATGGGAGGTCAAGATACAGAAGTTAACGAGGAAACCGTTAATCTTGTGCTAGAGTCGGCTTTATTCGATCCGATCGCTATCCGTCGTTCCTCAAAAGCGCAGGGTTTACGCAGCGAATCTTCTGGACGCTATGAACGCGGTGTTAATCCCGCCGCTTTGGAATATGCTTGTCAAAGGGCGATCGATTTGATTCTAGAGTTAGCTGGGGGAACTGTCAGCAGTCAGGTTAAAGCTGATTATCGTGCCGATCAGTCCAGTCGTTCGATCGAATTGCGTTTAGAACGTTTGCAGCAGCTACTGGGTCAAGTTACCCTAGATAACGGTGCGATCAGTGAAATTCTCGCCGAAGATGTGGAACGGATTTTAGGCAATTTAGGCTGTGAATTACAGTTAACCTCAAAAAATCCTGTTCTGTGGACTGTGACAGTGCCAGACTACCGTTATCGGGATTTAGAACGAGAAATTGACTTAATTGAAGAAGTGGCGCGACTGTACGGATATGATCGCTTTGTCGATACTTTGCCGGCAAAAACCGCAGCCGGAGGATTGTCCTTTGAGGAAACTATACAGCGTCGGGTACGGGAAGCTTTTCGAGCAGTCGGTTTGACGGAATTAGTCCAGTATTCCCTAGTTAAACCGGAATTAGCGGAAGTTGTCCTCGCTAATCCCCTTTTTGTCGAGTATTCTGCTTTGCGGACTAATCTCCTCGACGGTTTAATCGAAGCGTTTGAGTATAATCAGTCTCAGGGTAACGGTTCCTTAAATGGCTTCGAGATCGGGCGAGTTTTCCGCTCAGAATCGGATAATATCAACGAATACGATGCGATTGCTGGCATTTTTGGCGGTGATTTCTTCCCGGCCGGACGTTGGCTGCGATCGGGTAAAGAGGTAGCCATGACTTGGTATGAAGCAAAAGGCATTTTAGAAGCAGTATTCGATCGCCTTTCGCTGACAGTAAGCTACGAAAAAGATGCCGAAGATGCGCGTTTTCATCCCGGACGAACAGCATCTTTATGGATTGGTAAACAACGACTAGGAATTTTTGGTCAACTACACCCGCAATTGCGTCAGCAAAAGGGATTAATTGAGGCAGTTTATGCCTTTGAAATCCAGTTCCCGATCCTGTTAGCAACTCTTAGCGATAGTGCCAAAATTACCCCGCGTTTACAGGTCTATTCTACCTATCCGGGGGCTGCACGAGATATCGCCTTCTTTGTTTCTACAGATATACCCGTAGATAGATTGACAAAAACTATCAAAAATGCTGGGGGAACTCTTTTAGAAAAAGTCGAATTATTCGATCGCTATCAGGGGCAGAATGTGCCAGAAAATCATTGTAGTTTGGCCTTTAGTTTAGTCTATCGTGCCAGCGATCGAACTTTAACCGATGAAGATGTGGAACCCTTAATGACAAAAGTGCGAGAAGCTTTAGTTAAACAGTTCCAAGTTTCTT
This sequence comes from Microcystis sp. 49638_E5, assembly GCF_021300285.1. Classification (NCBI taxonomy): domain Bacteria; kingdom Bacillati; phylum Cyanobacteriota; class Cyanophyceae; order Chroococcales; family Microcystaceae; genus Microcystis; species Microcystis sp. 49638_E5. The sequence goes on from NZ_JAJTDH010000084.1 coordinate 12,299, forward strand.
TAAGAAGTTAAATTCAGCGATCAATTATCAGTTATCAGACATCGACTTTATAAGTAGGTAGGCGTTAAAAATTATCAGATGCCCCCCTTATCAAGGGAGATCCCCCCGCCTACCGGCACCCCCCTTATCAAGGGGGGCAGGGGGGATCAAACCCCCCTTATCAAGGGGGGCAGGGGGGATCACCGGCACCCCCCTTATCAAGGGGGGCAGGGGGGATCAAACCCCCCTTATCAAGGGGGGCAGGGGGGATCGAACCCCCCTTATCAAGGGGGGCAGGGGGGATCGGCACCCCCCTTATCAAGGGATATCCCCCCGCCTACCGGCACCCCCCTTATCAAGGGGGGCAGGGGGGATCAAACCCCCCTTATCAAGGGGGGCAGGGGGGATCGGCACCCCCCTTATCAAGGGGGGCAGGGGGGATCAAACCCCCCTTATCAAGGGGGGCAGGGGGGATCAAACCTAAAATCCATTTTTAATTTAATTATAACCAGCCATTTATTATCTCAAGAATAATCTCACACATCGCTATCAATATCGCTGATTGCCTCTAATGATTACCAATCAGTTTAAGAGGTTGGAAGGGTTCTTTTTTAGACTCGATCTCCTCTAAAAAATATTACAATCAATCGCTTTTGATATACGCTTTAAAAATAGATGATAATTGAAATCGGTTTTGCTCCCTTTGAATTAAATAACGTTGTTGCAAGGATTGTAAACCATTGATTAAATCACTAGCAGATAAATCTAGGTTATTTTTTAACTCCTCTCTAGATAAAGGTTGATCAACTTTACTTAATTCTAAGGCGATTTGTTGGGCAAGGGGAGAACAGCGACCAAAAATTTGTTTTAAATGAGACTGCATTTTTTTTGTAATAACTAAGCTATTTTCTGCCAAGAAATCGTTAACCTTGCCATCAAAAACATCTTTAATCAAAACGGCAATATCAGTTAAATAAAAAGGATTACCTTCGTATAATTGAATTAATTCTAACCATCTTTCCCCATCTTGTAAACCTTTATTTTTAAGAAAATCAATGGCTTCAAATCCTGATAATTCTAAGCATTGAATGGGAGAATTTTCTTGATTAAGATAGTTCATTTCCGCCGATTTTTCTTGACTAATGAGAATAAAATGGCTCTGGTGTTGGATTTCTGCAATCAGTTTTAAAAAATGTTGATAACTACTATATTCAGGTTGATAATTACCCGCCATTTGACCAACAGCAAAAAGATTTTGAAAATCATCTAAGACGATTAAACATTTATGATTGCTTAGAACTTCTAACAATTGCTGGATTTTATTATCGGTGCTTTCTTTCGGTTCTTTTTGGCAAGTATTCAATAAATCATTTAGCCATAAATCTAAAGACTTAGGAAATTTTAAACTTTTCCAAATCACCACTTCAAATTGTTCTAAATTGAGATCAATAAATCGTTTAACTAGGGTGGTTTTTCCTATTCCCCATAATCCCAAAACGGCAATTAAGCGAGTATTTTGCTTAAACACCCAGTTCGAGACTGTTGCGAGTTCGTTTTCTCGATCGTAAAAGTCAATAATTTGAGGAGCAAGGGTTAGATCATGATATGTCTGAGAATATTGAGAGTTTATCTCTCTATTTTTGTCATCTTTATTGAGTTGATTAAAAATCTGAGAGCAAAAATTAAAATTTTGATTTATTTCAACAATTTGTGATGATTTAATCTTCATTCTTTCTATGGTAGAACGAAAATTAGATTTTCTTATTTCTTCCCCAAAAGCATCCGATAAAAGCTTCCATAATTTAGCACCTTCCTCTCTAATATGAGTCTCACTGCGGTGATATTCGTTACCTATTTCTTGATAACTCTGTCCTTGCCAACTCCCTTCAAAAATAGCCTTCTGGATAGTATTTAGCGGCTTTTTATCTCGCTCAATAAGGCGTTCGTCAATCAGTTGTAAGACTTCCGTGATATTCATACAATCGACACAGCAAAAGACTTTTGGGTATTATAGCCCAACTAAATCCCACTTTTTCCAATTTTCAGAAAAATTTACCCGACAAAACTCCCGATAAAATCCGATGTTTAGGGGTTGTCACTTTTTGGAAGCGTTTGGCATGATGGAATCTAGTTAAGCAAAACAGACCTAAAACTAACCATATCTAACTCAGCGACGCTAGTTCTAAGTATTATTGCTTATGTCTCAGTTTAACGTAGGTATTTTATGACGAAGTTCGTTTTAGACAAATATGCGCTCGATTCTAAAAAATCAGAAGCTAAGGCAAAAATCGTCGGTTCATTGGGTTCAAATGCCTCAATTTCAGGGGATCAGATAGAAGTCCCCAGTTATGACGCAACCAAAGTGGTTCAGATTTTAAGTCAAGTTGGTATCAAGTATTCGGGGGGGTAGGTAAAAGTGCCAGTTGGTATCCTTACAAGGAGTTATTTTTGAACATTCGTAATTGTGGGTATTAATTATGAAAACAACAACTAAATCATTAACTTATTTTCGTTTTATTACTTGGCTCTCAATAATGTTTGCATTCATCAATATTGGGATTAGTCCAATTAAAGCTCAACGATATTCTCCTCGTCAAATAATAAATGTGGGAACAGTAGTAAATTCAGCAATTGGAGGATTAGTAGGAGGTGTTTTTAAAGCAGTTGGAGAACAAGAAGGACGTAGAATGTTACAGTCTGGTCAACCATATACACATTTTTACTTTGTGTTAATGCCTGATGGATGGTATTATAGAGTATGCCAAAACTATCAAAATGGTGTGCCTATTTCTCCACCTTACCGGTGTTAGTAAGAACTACTTTGTTAAATTTTACATCAAGTTAAGTTTTCAACACTTTTTATTACAGGAGGACTTTGAAAATGAGCGATTGGTTGACACACGCACTGAATCACTTAGCAAGAGAAGGGCTTAAACATGCGATAAAAGAAGCTCCTAAAGTTGCAAAAGAAGTAAGGGAAAAAATTGAAGACTATCAAAGACATCGTGAGCGAGAGAAACAATATAAAATCAATGAAATCCGTAGAGAGTTTGATGCTTTTGAAGAAGAACTAAATAAAAAAACCGAAGAGAATGTATCCAATTCAAGAGCATCAACTAATAATTCTCGTCCGGGTTACTATAATGTAACTTTAATTACTCCTGATGGAAAAGAGACAATTGAAGTTCCTGCTGATGAGTACATTCTTGATATAGCTGAAGAATACGGACTAGATATTACTTCTGATTGTCGTGCGGGAGCTTGTAGTTCCTGTGCTGGTAAGATCGTTTCTGGTAGTGTAGATCAATCAGATCAATCTTTCTTAGATGATGATCAAATAGACGATGGTTATGTATTGCTTTGTGTTGCTTATCCTACTTCTAATTGTGTCATTGAAACTGATAAAGAAGAAGATCTTTATTAGTGCGATCGCTTTTCTATCGGGTGCATTAACACAGTATAATGCACCTTATTTATTATTGTGTCTAATCTTTACAAAAACTCAATCTTTTTATACATATATTGAGGTTCTAAACATTCCCAAATTAAGACTAAATCACTGATAATTTTTCCAATTGGCTGACGTTGTTGGCGAGTGTAAATAATGCCACAATGTTCAATACCTGTAGAGGCCAAACTAAGAAAATCATCATCAAAAGTAAAAATGACTCGTTGTTGGGACAAAGCATAAGCTAGTTGTCTTTCATCAGATGCACCAATTAGACCCTCTTCTGGGGATGTTGTGACATCAACTCCCCGCATTCTCAAGCCGTTTGCAATAGCATTACTAACACTTTCATCCAGATGAAATTTAATCTTGACTGGCATTTTCACCCTGTAATATTTTCTCAATTAAAGATGGTTTGTTTCCTTGTAGTTGTTTAGCAAAAGTTTCTCCTGCTTCAATTTGTCGTCTAATTTCTTCTCGATTGTCATGGTAATAGGTCAAGGCCGCATAAACATCTGCTAGGGTAATAGTAGGATGGTGATAAATAATTTCATCTGGTGACATTCCCATTCTTTCATGCCAAATTACAATATCTTGAACTTTAATTCGATGTCCAGCAATACGAGGTTTTCCACCACAGATACCAGGAGTGATTTCAATATGTTGTGAGATAACTAAAGATGACATAATTACTTACCAATAATATTAATAAATTGTTATTATCGTACCATTTTTTCCCCAGTAAGGCAACATCACTGCGATCGCCGATCTGGTAGATTGGGTTGAGGCACGAAACCCAAGATGATCAACTATTAATTTATTTGGTTGGTGTTGGGTTGCACTTTGTTTAACTACATTTTGGCAATAAAGAGGCGATTAGGGTTGATAAACGGCGAACGCTAATCTTGTAAGCTTTAAACAGTGCTATCTAAAAAACTAAACAAACTATAATTAAAATTACTGCAAAAATTTAGAGAGTAAAGAAGGAAATATGACAGAAATAGTTTTTTTAGTGGAAGATGCACCGGAAGGGGGATATACAGCAAGGGCATTAGGCGAGTCTATTTTTACCGAAGCCGATGATTTACAATCTTTACGAGAAATGGTAAAAGATGCCGTTAATTGTCATTATGATGATAGGGAAAATCGCCCTAAAATTATTCGTTTACATATTGTTAGGGATGAGGTATTTGCGGTATGAAGCTACCCAGAGATTTATCCAGTGATGACTTAATCAAAAAATTGTCTGAGTTAGGTTATGAAGTGAGTCGTCAAACGGGTAGCCATATTAGACTAACTACTTCTGAAAATGGTACACATCAGATTACTATTCCTGCTCATAATCCTGTCAAAATAGGCACTTTAAATAATATTTTGCGTGATGTCGCTCTACATTTTAATCTAAGTAAAGATGAACTATTGAAAAGACTGTTTTAAAATGGCTATCTCCTGTAGATTGAGTGCGATCCAAGATGATCAATTATTAATTTATTTGGTTGGTGTTGGGTTGCACTTTGTTTAACTACATTTTGGCAATAAAGAGGTGAACGCTTTTATTTTAATAATCTTTCCTATTTTTCATGACTTCCTATCCACCCCCAAATATAATCTTCATCATCTTTAAAAGCTAAAGCTCTATAATTAATACCAAATCCTGCCGATCAAAATTCTCCAACTTTTTTAAAAGACAAAGAAGGATGGTTTAAGTCACTTTTTAAAAGCTCAAAATTCCTTCTTACTAAAATTTGATTTGTTTTTCCCATTGTTGATCGTCTAACTTATTAATCCAATTTCTTAAATACAAAAATTCATCAAAAGTAAGGCTTTCAATTTCCGCTTGAGTTAATTGTAACTTTGTCATCTTACTATCTTTCCACAACAATAGTTCAAATTTGAGTTTTATATTATCATTTTTTCCGTAAAAATGGAGATTTGTGATCGCATTTGGCAGAATATTAGAAGTGCGATCGCTTTTCTTGTCGGGTGCATTAACAGAGTATAATTCGCCTTATTTCTTGTTATTGATGGATTCCCACCATAACTTTAAATCACTTTCATTAATCTTTTTTTGAAGATATTCAATCTGATCTGAATAGCTGAGATTTTTCATGTCTTTAGCCATTTTTTCTTGACTGGTTTGTTTAAAAGCTAAACAGTCAAAACTTTTTTTAATTGTCGTTGGCTTCATCAATTGTTACCTCTAAAGGAGAAATAATAGTCAAAATCCCATAGCCATTGAGTAAATTAATTTGATTATAGCCTTTCATTTTATCTAGGCGCACAATATGTTTAAAATTCCATGATATGATTGCATCCGCTCTAGCTATTGTAGCAGCCGCTACATGAGTAGCATCATTAATAGACTTTGATGTAACAACTCCTTCATTGATATAAGTAGTCGTGCAAAATTAATTTCCTAGTCAAGATAGGCAAAAGGCAAGAGGCAGGAGGCAAGAGGTGGTTAGATATGTGTAATTAATTTTGCTTAGGTACTTAAGCATCCCTTAACTGTAAAACTTCAGGTGTTATCTTAACTACTTCAATAACTCTCTGCGGAATCGATAATAAAATATCTTTAACCGCTTGGGGGGTATTAGTTAATTCGCTAACAATGATATCACTCATTAACAAAATAAACTTTTCTTGCTTAATGGCTTCCATCAATTGATTGGACTCTAAGGAAAATTCATCATCTAAACAGCCTCCAATGACTGATGTATCAATATAAACTCTAAGTTTTTTCATAAATGATAGAAAAAGTTTTCTGATCTTAGTTTAACATCAAAAGTGCGATCGCCGCTCTTTTAGAGTGGATTAAGGTAGTGTAATGCAGCTTATTGATAATAGAATTTTTGAAACCTAAAAGTCGAGGGCTTTAGTTTTAAGATTTATCAAGCTTAAAGTACAGTTAACATTAAGTTATAATAATCATTAGCCAACAACAATTATTACTATGTCTTTTGCAGCTAAATATCGAGATCGGATTGTGATTAACCCAGACATTCGCAGTGGCAAACCTTGCATTGTCAATACTCGTATTGCAGTAGCAGATATTTTTGATTATCTAGGAGGAGGGATGACTATTGAAGAAATATTAGATGATTTCCCCGATCTTACCTTAGAAGATATACAAGCCTGTTTTGCATTTGCCGCCGAGCGGGATCGTCGTTTAATGGTTATTCCCTATGAAACTGCTATTTGACGAAAACTTATCACCTAAACTACCTCTGTTACTGGTATCACATTTTCCCGATAGCGCTCATGTTAGAGATTGTAGCCTAAAAGGGTTTCCCGATCAAAGGATTTGGGAATATGCGCGTATCAATGGATTTATAATTGTCTCGAAAGATGCTGATTTTTATCAACGGAGTTTGTTGTATGGCCAACCTCCAAAGTTCATCTGGTTGAGGATTGGAAATTGTACCACTTATCATCTAATCAGTCTTATTTTAAAACATAAACAAGCTATTAAGAGATTTAGCGATAATTCTACCGAGTCAGTTTTAGTAATTGCATAATCATATATTATCCTAAGTGATCGCTTTTCTGATCGGGTGCATTAACAAAGTATAATGCACTTTATTTATTGTTTATTGATGAAATGATCCAAAGACGTTAATTTAAAAGATTGAGGTCAGGGGAGTTTGTTCGGTTGGTCTTGTGTTAAGATTAAGCTAGAGTAAATTCTAATCTCCGATTAAAATTTCAACGGAACAATCACCATGAACTTTTATACCGTTATTCTGAGAAAAAGTGCAGATTATTGGGTCTCATTATGTCTTGAAAATGGATTAGTTGGACAAGGAGAAACTCAGGAAAAAGCTATTGAGAAACTAAAAGAAGCGATTGAATCTTTTTGGGAGATTTATCGTGATCAAGCCAATATCTATACCAGTCCTATTCCTATAGACGAACTTCATGAATTTTTAACTGTGGGAGATTCTGAAACTCCCGAAACTTACGAACTCAGAAAAGTTTATGCCAGCAATTCTCATTTTGAAAACAAAAGAAGATAAAGTTCTCTATGTGAACAAGAGAACTTCTGTCTAATTATCATTTTTTTTCAAGATAATCATCATAATTAGCTTCAAGAGA
>NZ_JAJTDH010000085.1:0-18886 GCF_021300285.1 Microcystis sp. 49638_E5
ATTTTGGGATTATGAAGAAGATATTTAATCTTTTAATCAACCTTAAACTATTTACTTTTCCTAATCTCCACAATTACGATGCTTTTTCATGTCTTATTTGAAAACGCTATATAGTAAGTTAAACTTATCACACAGAACCTAGAAGAGCCGAATTTTTAGGTGAATCCTAATTGAGATGGGAGTCTTTGGGAATAACATCCAAACCGAGGAGAACCTTTTGGGTATTGGACATATCGCCGATAATTCTTTGTAGGGGTGGGGGAAGTTGTTTGACTAAAGTAGGAGTTACGAGAATTTTATCCTGTTCCGCTAATTGCGGCTGTTCGAGAACATCAATTATTTCTACGGTATAAAGACCGGATAACTCCTCGCGACAGATACGAAAAATATTAGCGATCGCCCTCTGGGATTTACTTGAATCACCCATAATGTAGAGTTTGAGAAGATATTGACTCATGATTGCGTGTTATTGAACAGTTTAATGTTGCTGAGACCGATATAGTATTTACGATAGAAAGAGACGAGATAACCCATCAATTCCAGGACCATGAGACGACCTTCGCTAACGTAGGCCTGCGCTTTGGCCAGGGTGACATCCTGATTTTTTTGGCGTAGGGTGGTAGTATGAATGTCCACCACATCGCGAGGACTAGCTTTTAAGAATCCTAACTTATCAGCCAAGCTTCGCAGTCGTTCCGATAGATTATGTTCCACTTTGTATGCTTGTTCTTCTAAAGCTAAATCTAATAAATCTCCGTAATTTTGGACTAATTCTTGAAAAATATCGGGAATACTCTGCCTTATTGCCTCAGAACCGAACATTTTCGCCGTGATGCTAGTTTGTACTCCCTTGATTAACTGTTCCAGTTCGCGAAATTCTTCTTCCTGTTGTTGATGTTTAAGATTGAGGATATATTGCTGACGCTCGATCGCCACACGAATTTGATAGACTAAAAGACTACTATCGATATTATTTAACTGAATATAACCGTCAGCACCGAGTTGAAAGGCTTTAACGACTAATTTCTCATCATTGCTAGTAGTTTGAACCACTATCGGTATATCAGAGGCTAATTCTCTGGTTTTGACTAGAATATTTAAGCCGGGGGGAACAGAGATTTCCAAGCTTAAGAGGATGAGATCAAATTTCTCCCCTGCCAGTTTTTCGGCAGTTTCCTCTAGATCCTGAGCTTGGGTGAGGGTAAAAGTCAACCCCCTGGCCAGGGAACATTGGGGGGCCTTTAACAGCAATCTCTGGATTAATTTAACAGTCGTCGGTTCGTCCTCTATCAATAAAATCCTACAGAGATCCCTAGTCATTGTTAATCGATCGCTAAAATTATCTTTTTTCCCCCTACTCTCATAGTAAGCCCATCTTTGGGAAACTCAAGGACAAAATCACAACATATCTCCGGCAAAAGTGAGATTTTAATGGCGACCTTGCCCTTAAATTCCTTAATTTAACGATTTTTCCTGAAAAAGATCGCTTTTCTACTCCAAGGAAACAATCTATTTCCTTTTTCTCCCCACTTCCCCACCTCCTCACTTCCCTCACCTATTTTGACTCAATTCGGCGAATCGCCACCACTGCCGGCCGGGGAGGTTGATTAACTTGACCACTGGGCCAATTCGACCCTAGGGGTACTTGTCGCATTTGTTCAAATTCTTGCCCATTAGTGGTTTTAAGGGCAAATTTACGGTTTTCAAAGGCTAAATCCCGACGAATTCCCCCCGCTTCCCCCGGATGTTGTACTGCCAAAAATAACGTCTCTTGGTCGGGAGTAAAGTACAATCCCGTTAATTCCGCATCCATGGGAGCGATAGCAAAAGGATAGGGATGCTCTTGACCCTTAACAAACACCCAAGCGCTATTATTACCAAAAATCCCCAATAAATCCCGTTGACTAACCGGGACCCCTTGGGGATAACGAGTTTTCATCTCTCGATTTAACCCACCCGTGGAAATATCGCTAACCATCCAGAGATTTCCCTGTTTATCGAAAGCGAGGTTATCGGGATTAGAAAAACCCTCACCTTTCTCTGTCGGTTCCCCTCCATAAGCGACCACATCCCAACGAAAACTTAAGGAAGCAGCATCGTTATTATCTTCCCTTAAGCTGATAATCCAACCAAATTCGTAGGGTATTTCGCCATTTGGTCCCTTAAATATCTCCTTATCGGCTCCTCCCTCCGCTTCACTGGGACTACCAGAGGTAAAGGTCATATATAAAGTGCCATTCTCGTCCACTTCCGTATCTTCTGGGCGACCAGTACAAGTGACCCCAACGGCGTTAGCGGCAAAATGAGCATCGATGAGAATTGCTCCCTGTTTTTCCGTCCCATTACCTTCATACAGGTCTGCGAGGGTCTTATATTTAGATTTGTAGGCCAGAATCTCCTCATCGTCCTTAAATAGCAGTAATTTAGTCTCATTGGCCGTTCTTTCGGGATTTGGCAACGCTACCACCCCATCCCCGCGACTAGCGGCAATTTGACTCGGTAGGACGGGATTTATCTCCGTGTCGGGATTTAATGGTATCCAATAACCAGTTTTATCGGGGTTGAATTTGGCCCCGTAGAGCATTCCTTTTTCTAGGAGTTTTGAGTTATTTTTCTGCTTAATATCGCTAATTTTGCCCTCGGAAACGAATTTATAGATATGACCGCCTCTGCGATCGCATCCTGAATAAACCGCCAAGGGTTGCCCCGTTTGAGCGAGAAAAGCGACCGCTTCATGGCGAAAACGCCCTAACCAAGTGTGTTTTGTGCCGTAATCGTCGGGATTGGCTGGATCCACCTCCACCATCCAACCGTATTTATTTCCCGCTAACCCAAAAACGTTACCCCGGCCATCCACTTCCCCACTATTGAGAATAAAGGGGGTAGTATCGGGATGCAAAGAAGAACCATCTTTTAACACTACCTCGGTCACTTGGTCTTGAAAGTTCTCCTCGGCACTAAATACGGTCCCCCAGGGAGTTGTTCCCCCGGCGCAATTTTGCAACGTTCCGATAATTTTTGCCCCTAATCCGTCATCGTAGCCAAGTTTATCAGTTTTGGTAAAAATTGCTACAGCAGGACCGGTGGCTTTCAGGTAACGACCGTCCTTTAGTCCAGAGATACCGGTAATGCGGCGATCGGCTTTACTATAGGTACGTTGCCATTTTCCCGTTTGATCTTTAGCGAGGGAAATTACGCCAATTCCCTGATCAATTAAGCCTTCTAGGGAGATTTCCTCGATTTTTGCCCTTAAGCTGGCATCTTGCAGGTTATAGGCGGCAATTTCACCCTTTTCGTTGGTTTTTTCTCGTACTTCCTTGACGGGTAGGGTTTTACCAATCACTTGTTCAAAGGTTTGTAGCCAAGTACGACCACTGATATATTCAAAATTAACGGTTAGATAACCTTGACCCGGACTGGTTTCGATAAAAGATAGATAATCATTGTTATAACCGAAACGGGAATCACCCACTTTATCTCCCCACTGCGCTACCACATCATAGGTGAATCCTTGCGGAAGAACGAGATCATCTGGGACTGTATAGGTTTGATAGGCACTTTTTTGGCTTTCATCGCTCATACCGTCAATTTTTAAGGGAATCGGCAGTTTGACTGGAGAAAAGTTTAAGCCAAAACTATTAGCAGCGATCGCAGGACTGCTAATCAGAGAGGAATATTTTTTCTCTTGCAGACTGAAAAAAGAGACACCAGCAGTGGCAGTTAAAAAGGTGAGGAAATTACGGCGAGAAATACTCATATTTTCAGGAATAAAGTCAAAACTGGTGTTCAGACCTTGATTAGGTTAAATTTTATTACATAAACTTGACATAGGTATTATATATTATCCAAGTTATGACTAAGTTAACAGCCAGTTAAGTAGGTAGGCACAATTATTTGTAGGATGGGTTAGCGGTAGCGTAACATAATCGGGCGTTGGGTTTCATGCTTCAACCCAACCTACGTTCATTTTATATTTAATTCCACCCACCTACTTAAAAGTAATCAGTAAACAGTAATCGGTGCAAAGACAGCAGAAAACTGCCATAATCAGTAAGCAGTAATCGGTGCAAAGACAGTAGAAAACTGCCATTTAATACCGCTCACTTAAAATTCAAATCTGATAACTGAAAACTGAATAGGGGTTTAGCAAATGTCTAACGAAACTGTAACTTATTCCCTAGAAGCCGTTCTGACAAGGATTGAGGGAAAAATCGATAACCTACAAAGAGATGTTACTCAAAAATTCGACAAAATCGATGAACGTCTCACAAAATTAGAAATCGGACAAGCCGAACTCAAGGGAGAGTTAAAAGGAGATATTAAAGCTTTAGATGAGCGATTGACCACGGAAATCAAGGGATTAACGGCACGGATTGCCTATCAGGAATTTACTAACCGGGGGATTTTAATCGCTTTAGTCGTCGCTATTTTGGGTGGTGCGGCTAAACTTTTTGGTTTTTTTCCTAATCCCTAGAAGTGGCTACCAGGCACGGCTAGGAGCAAGATCAATGTCATGAATATTTTGATAAAATTCCTTGTAAAAAAGCGGTAGTTTTTAAATCAATCCCTGTAATTGCCGTACCAACAACTACCGAATAGGCACCAACTTCTAGGGCTTTTTTGGCTTCTGTTGGAGTCGATATTCCTCCTTCACAGATAACAGGAACTGATAACTTATTAACTAATTCTTCTAGGAAAGAAAAACTCGGCGGATGCAGATGTTTAGTGGCTTCTGTGTAACCGTAAAGAGTTGTACCGACAACATCAGCACCGGCTGCCACCGCATAAATAGCACTTTCGATCGAGTCTATATCTGCCATGACTAATTTACCAGTTTCCTGATGAATACGATCGATAATTGTGGCTAAATTTTCATCATCGGGGCGCTTTCTTGGGGTAGCATCTAAGGCAATGATATCGGCACCCGCATCGGCAATAGCGAGAGCATCTTGATATTTGGGCGTAATATATACCGAACAATCGCGATAATTGCGTTTCCAGAGTCCAATTATCGGTATATCCGGCAATTGTTGACGGGTGGCTTTCAGATGAGCGGGACTATCAATTCTTACCCCACAAGCACCCCTATCCACGCAAGCATGAGCCATGGCAGCAATAATTACAGGATCGTGCAGAGATGACTCCACCGGCGCTTGACAGGAGACGATTAAACCCGATTTTAAGGTTTCTATTCGCATAAATTGGGGTGTGGGGTGTGGGGTGTGGGGTATGGGGTGTGGGGAGACTTTTCAGTTATCAGTGAACTGATAACTGATAACTAACCCCACCAGCAAACTTTTTGCCGCAAACCTTACTTATAAGCAGCAATACACTGTTCAACTAAAGCGGTTACTGCGTCCACATCTTTCCAACCGAGAATTTCTGTGACTTTTTTCTCTAGATTCTTATAGGTTTTGAAAAACTCGGCGATTTCCTCCAAGCGATGGGGAGAGACATCTTTGAGGGATTTTACCTCTGCATAACGGGGATCTTTAGCGGGAACACAGAGAATTTTTTCATCGCGGTCACCACCATCGATCATTTCTAACATACCAATAGGGCGGGCCGTAATCACACAGCCCGGGAAAGTAGGCTGATCCATGATCACCATACCATCTAAAGGATCGCCATCATCGGCGAGGGTATTGGGAACAAAACCATAATCACAGGGATATTGTACCGAAGAATAGAGAACGCGATCGAGAGCAAAGGCATTTAAATCCTTATCAAACTCGTATTTATTCTTACTGCCGGCGGTAATTTCCACTAAAACGTTAATTAAACCTGGTTTCGGTTGGGCAGGAATGCGCGATAAATCCACAAGCTTTCTCCAAATACAAGACAATAGCGCCTTTAGAGTCACCTAAAAGCGCAAGCAAAATTAAAACACACTTTGATTGACTCCGATCCAAATTTTACTCATAAGGGGGATCGGGACGAAGAAAAAAATTTTTATTTTGGCAATCGTCTATCTCAATTCTGTCACCTCATTTGCCTCGTTAGGGAGTAGGATGTGTTACCGGTAAGGGGTTCTTCGGTATAGTTAGGCGTGGAGTTATATCCAATCGCTAACAAGGGTAACGTTAGGGTCAGAATTGCGATCATGGTTCCGAGTAAATTGGCCCACCTATGACTAGGAGGTTCGGAAGTCTTCCCTGACGGGTTGCTTGATTCCATAAAGGGGTCGTGTTGAACTCGACAAGTAAAGAATACGAGAGATATATAGAGCAGTCAGCTATCGGCTTTTAGCTTTTAGCAAATTACTGCTATTTTTTGCCTTTGGGCTTGGTTAACGTCTCGTTAAAAAGCGAAACATTAACAGCAATACTCTCCCTACTAATTATATTTTACCAATTCTTTTCCAAGAGTTCACTCTGATACTTTTCTTGACGATCTCTCCAGATCATGGTCTGTTGGTGTTTGTCCATGTCATACTAAATCAGTTTTTAATAACTGGATTTAGTATCAATCCACAAAAAAAATGTCTGAAAAGCCCAAATATTAAGCGATTCAAACATTTTCTCATTGCAATCGGAGGGTGATATTGACTTTATGTCTTAACTTCGAGCTTACGATAGAAACCTAGCTGTTAATGTAGCCTATTTAACCAAAATATCGATTTTTTGCTGATTTATCGGGATAGACAATCACCTTTTCTCAGAAATTATCCGAGTTTAGAGATAATTGGTTAGCTAATCTCCCAATAAGCCAGGCCCCAGAGACCAGCAAGGCATCCGCCAGGGACGGCGATCAGGGCAAGTGGAGTTAATCTACCAATATGGATATCATAACTCGATCGAGGGAGAAAAGCCAAGAACCTGCGAGAAAATTGCCGATTTATCCCGGCCAATATTACTGCTCACATCGCCCTAGATCATGCCGTCAGTCATTCTTCAGCGAGAAACCACCTCGCTAGAGGATTCTGATTCTAGGGGGAGAGAGGGTTTAATTATCCCGTATTTTGTCTCCTCTGGGGTCACTTGACGGATCACCTCCAAAGCTTCCTTGATCATTACTGCCATGGGAACCGCGACAATCACCCCCAGTAAACCGCCCACTCGCGCCCCCGTCAAGACCGAAACCAACACCCAAAAGGGATTTAACCCCGTGACACTGCCCAAAATCCGGGGAGCAATGCCGTTTTCGACAATTTGCTGCACCACTACAGCTACGGCTAAAACTTGCAGAGCTAAACCAATATCGCGCAAAGCTAGTAAAGCTGTCACTGTGACAATGCCGACAGTTCCCCCAAAAGGGATTAAGGCCATGGTACCAATCAAGAGGCCGAATAGAAGACCAAAAGGAACTTTAATCGATAAAAATGCCGTGACTAATCCCAGGGCCATGCAGGTGGCACAAATCACCTGTCCGACAAAGTAATTCTGAAAACTTAAGCGTAGGGTTAGAGAAAAGGGTTGTTGGACGGGTTTGGGCAACCATTGGATAATACTCCTCCAGATATCGGGACTGTGGAGAAGTAGATAAAAGGTGAGGATAATGGTTAGCAGCACATCAAGCACTCGCACCACGGTAAAAACGGTGAGATTAAGGGCTAAATTAACGCTTCTTCCCGCTAAAATTTGCAATTCTGCCCCTAAACGACTGTTAAACTGAGCGATCAGACCATCGAAACTGATCGGAATCGGTAGATTCATCGTGTCGATTTTGGTATCTAGTTGCATCAGTTGGCGCTGTCCCGAGTCTAACCATTCTGGCAATCTGTTGACAAATTGCTGCGCTTGGGTGAAGACTAAGGGAACTAGGGTGATTCCCACGGCCACAAAAATTAAAATCGTGATCAGGGAAACCACGATCGCAGCTAAACCCCGTTTTAATCCCTGACGTTCCAACCAAGTCACCGGATAACCCAAGAGAAAAGATAGAACGGCCGCTATCAGTAAAATAACAAATAAAGATTCAAAATAGCCAAAAATTGCCGATAATGCCCAGGCATTCAGAACTATAAGTGGTGCAGCTAGAGCAATCACCAGTAAGCGGGATAGGGAATTCAGGGATTGCCACCACGTCTGAACCCAATTGCGTTTCGGGGGAACGACTTTAACTTCCACCATGAAGCCTCTTAAAAGGGTTGTTTCAATACTTGTATTCTGACAGATCGAAGCCGAACCCGCTAACTCAACTGGGGGGAAGTGGGAAGATGGGGTGTGGGATGCTGACAGGTTTAGGTTTACTACAACAACCTTATGGGTGTAACGGGGCATCCTGCCGACATTTAAGGTGAACGGCTCCGTTAGGCTGTAGATCTAGTCACTCCATACTTGACAAGACAATGCAGTTGCATTACCATCAAGAGCTAGTTTTTATGGACAAGCTTAGAGGTCGCTATAGCTGCAACGATGGCCCCATGCCCAGAATCCACTCTTACTGATCGCTATCAGACTACAATTCCCGATTCTGTTCGCAAAGCCCTTGGCTTGAATAAGCGCGATAAAATCTGCTACAACATACAGGCCGACGGTAAAGTATGGATTTCCAGGGCTGACGGGACAGAAGAAAATGATCCGGTGCTTGGGAAATTTCTGAATTTTCTTGCCCAAGATATGGAACAGAACCCTCAACACATACAGGCAATTAGTTCTAACCTAGTCAATCATGTTCAATCTTTGGTCTCTGGCGTTGATCTGGATCTTGATGAGGACGAATAAGGTTGTATATAGATCAGCCGGATAGGTGCTAAGATAAGAGCAGGAGCAAAACTTTCAAATACAGGAGTGTATGCCATGCTTGAGGATCAGGATTCTATCTTGAAGGAGCGAGATTACACATTGATCATTGACAAAAGTGGAAGTATGTCAACTAAGGATCAGCAGGGCGGCAGAAGTAGATGGGATGTGATGCAGGAATCCACTTTTGCTCTAGTCACCAAGTGCGAAGAGTTTGATCCAGATGGAATTACTGTCTACTTCTTCTCATCTAAATTTAGACGCATTGAAAATGTTACTTCTAGTCAAGTTTCGCAATTATTTAAAGAAATCTCTCTTGTTGGTCGCACTGAGATGGCACTTGTTTTAGAAGACGCTCTACAAAACTATTTTCATCGAAAACAAGAGAAGCAAACCAAGCTAAATGGGGAAACAATACTCGTTATTACTGATGGGCAGCCCGACAATAAAAAAGCGGTTGCTGAAACGATCGTCAAAGCGACTCAGCAAATGGAAAAAGATGAGGAGTTAGCAATCTCTTTCATTCAAATCGGAAATGATCCTGATGCAACAAAGTTTCTTAAGTTGCTAGATGATGAATTAAAAGGTGCTGGAGCTAAGTTTGACATTGTGGATACAGTTACGATTGAAGATATAGAAGACGAGAACCTTTCATTGGTTGATGTTTTACTGAATGCAATTCTTGACTAACTACAGAGAGAAGCTATGGGTGGAATTGATGAATTATTCGACAAAGAAAATCCAGCGTCTCGGCCAAGAGATTCTCAGCCTGGAAAAGGTTCAGATGATCAATCTAATCTGGATTGTCAGAATTGGTTAAGTCGGTTTGGTAGTAGTTTAGGTGAAACTGAAGCAAGAAAACAGTTTGAGCGCTGGACAAAATTGCAAAGAAAATGTGCCGAACTGCAAGAAGTCCTTTCACAATATCAAAGTTTGGATCTATCTAAAGCCAAAAAGCTTCTTGACAGAGCGGATAATGTCCTTCGGCAAGATCGGGATTACCAAGTCGTAGTGATTGGTGAAACAGGTGCTGGTAAGAGCAGCCTTCTGAACGCTCTTTTGCAAGAAAGACTGCTTCTGACTGGTGGTGGAGCAGCAATTACTGGCACAGCTATCTATGTCTATCCCAATCAAAACGTGGATTTTGACAAAGCTGAACTTTCTATCAGAACTCAAGATGAATTCAAACCGCTACTACTTGGTGTAGCTAGTCATTACCTTGATGAGCAAACAAGGGCTAGTTTGTTTGGAGATGAAGCGAGTATAACTGCTGCTAAAGTTATCGATCTAGCAACTAATGAAGACATAGCTAAAAAGTTACCGGATAATGTTCCAATTGATAAACGAAAACGTATTGTAGATGAAATTTTAGACATTGCAAATACATGGCAGAAAATTGACAATATTAAAACATCGATTAAAATAGAGTTTCAACTTCCAAAAGATCAGAAAGAACTTAACACTTACTTAGAAGAAGGTGGTAGTCGAAATGGAAAGGAAAATCCTGAAAGAGTGATTCCTGCCATCAAGTGTGCAAAGTACTATCTAAAGCCGAAAGATAGCAGCTATTTGAATGGTAAAACATCTAGCAATGTTGTTTTTATTGATGTTCCTGGATCGGCAGCAAAAACTCTAAGACACACGGAGATTTTACGACAGGAACTTAAGAATGCTAATGCAGTAGTGTTTGTGGTTAATCCCAATAGACCTGCTGAAGAAGAAGGTACTTCTATCGCAAACCTACTAGATAAGTACTTATTCAGTGGCTATACGGCTGAAGAAAAAAGCAAATTTGCTAATCGTGTATTCATTGTTGTAAATAAAGCCGATCAGATAAAGTCTGAGGAAGATGAAACTCGACTAAAAAAATCATTATCGGAACTCTGCGAGATTATTGGCGATACAAATTTACTGAAATCTAGATATTTTAGGATTGTCGCAGAAAAGTCAGTACTTGCTCTAATTCTTAGACAGAAGATCAAACTGACTGACGAGATTGAAAAGGACTTTTACGCAACTTTAGCAAAATGCCACGTTGACAATTTAGGAAAGGCCAATCCTAATAAGCTAGATGAGGAAAGTGGAATACCAAGTTTATTAAAAGAGCTGAATACATTCTTGAGTAAGGATCGTGTTAAGCTCATGCTTGATGAAGGAGAATTATTTTTAGAGAAGGCGGAAAACGATATCAAGCTAACCTGTCGTCAAATTCTTGGATTAGAGCATCAGGAAATTTCATCTGAACAACTAGATGGACTTGGATTGACAACGAAAGTTTTTTGCGATCAGACTCTAGAACAAGATCGAAAAGAACTAGAGAAAGCCAGGAAGGCTCTGATTGAGTTTGTGAAAACTTGGATTGACAGTGAAGAGCATCAGGGAAAGGTTTCAAGCAAAGTTACAAGCATCTTTACTAAATTAAAAGACTCTATCAAGGAGCCAGCTAAACGCTTGCTAGATCCAGAAGACAGAGATGGTGCTCTTCATATTACCCTCTCACACGTTACTGGCAAATCATATCCAAATGTTGATTCTCCATTTCTTTTGCTGTCAACTGAAGAAAAATTTCATCGGGCTGTTGAGGAAAATAGTAGAGATTTAGCCGACTACTATTTTCATAAATTCGATGACAAAGTTCGAGATATAAAAATCGGTGAGCTAATTGAACAGAAATCTTATGAGCAGAAATATATCAAAGAACTAGCTCTTGACAAAGAAATTCAAGAATCCAAGCAGCAGGTTTATGAGAATTTTCTAGCTATCTGTAAATGGGTTCTCATGTACGAACTGGTCAAAATGCCTATTGATTTACCTCTTAATCCGTCTGGGGATGATGTGAGTCATAACCTTTCAGTAAAAGTATTTCAAGAAACATTCAGTGAAATTGCACCTGAGTTAGTTTCACTGGGTAGTGACGCAATTCAAATTATGGTATATGGAATTCTACCCTTACCTCTGAATAAGCTTATCGAAGTCTTTGCTCGTTTAGTTGAGCAGAAAGTTGAAGAGCCCACTGATGAAGATAGCGAGAAAAAGCCACCAAAATCCACAGAGAGCAAGCAAAATCTACCTGAAAAATTACTAGACAAGATAGATCTTGAAGAAAAAGTGGCTGAATATGGTAAGATTAACGATACAGAGAAATTAACTGAGCTTCTCCAAGAACAGTTTGCTTTTCGTTACAGCGTTGCTGTTAGTACGGCTTTGATTTATTTGGAAAGATTGTTTAGATATGAACTGGGGAAATATTACCAGAAATTAGGAGAAATCAACAATCGCCTAATCGGAATGCATCAGTCTGCTGTTAACTTGAATCATGAAGATATTCTAAAACAACTAGGTAAAAAACATACTGACATGAGCCAAAAGTTTGAAGATGCGTTAAACTGTTTGAAAAGGCTTTTGGAATTATCAACCATGTAAGTTTTGGGAAAGTGCAAATGCAGCCTAACAATCCTGTTGGAGCGGACTGTTTAGAGACCTCGGTTGTGTTGCTAAGGCTACTGGCATCCGCTCAACTGGAACGTTATACTGAATCAGTTTTTAATAGCATGATTAACTGCCAATCCAACTTGAAAAACCCGCTCCCTTCTCCCCACTGCTGTGACAAAAAACAACTATCCCCCGATAGCGATCGCAAAAGATTTGTGGTTCTTCGGTTTGTCTTATGCAACGTACAGGATTATAAGGAATGAAACTCTTATAGAGAAAGACATTTGGCGATTTTTGTCAATTGTTTTTGATCTAGAGCGAACTAATCAATTATGCTCCCCTATCGAACCATACCAAGTAACGAAGAGCCTTTTTTTTAAGCATACTTACTCTCCAGCTAATCGAAGAACATCATTGACAACTTTATCAGTTAGCCACATTCCTTGATGGCGTAACTTAGCAATAACGGGAGCAACAGAAGATAGATAGCCCTGCTGCTTCGCTTTAACTAAAACACCAAGCGTTCCTGAATATTTTAAGCGATATAAATTGGCAATACGTCGGGCTAATTGATCATCAAAAATCAGTAAACTACCTGGATTTTCTAATCCTAAAGCTAAGACCTCAGCTTCTCCTTGCCCTAAATCAATAATAGCCGGAATTAGACTGACTGATTTAACCAGAGTAATTGAAATCCATTCAATTGCCTGAATATTGGGAACATCAATTCCTTTATTTTTACCGATTGCTAATTCTTCGACCACTGCTGGAGGAGTCAGGATTTGAGAATACAAGCGTTGGAGCAATTCTAAATATCCCACTTGATGTAAGTACAGTAGAGGAGAGGTGTTGACAATGACTTGAGGATTAGGCATTGACAATATCTTGTTCCAATTGTTCAGTCGTTAAAGAAAAAGGGGAGACTTGATAACGCCCCAAAATAGTTAAAAATTCTACTCGTGACATTCCGGCTAATTGGGCTGCACGTCCTGAAGATAGTTTGTCAAGTTCAAAAAGTTTAACGGCTGCCAATATTTTTAATTCTCTTGATAGATTTTCAGGAGTTTCTTTGAGACTAATTAAGATTTCTTCAGGAATTTCAAGGGAAATAGTGCTCATTTTCTTTCTCTCTCAATAATTGTCTCTATTCTACACCAATAAAATTAGTCCTTCTCTGTGAGTAGAATCAGTAACGGGTTTCCCCTCTCCAGCCGACAGAATGAGCGGGTGCAGCCTATCTTGTCCTCAAGGGGTTGGAGACCAAGCCTCTAGGGCTTTATGGCAATATAATCGTGCTTAATTTGGGTTAGCCATCGAGTTGAGAGGTGGTCAAGGGAGAACACAAAGGCGAATCCGACATACCGCGCTACAATCCCTTACGGAAGACGATAGTTCGCCTGAGAAGGAGTAAAACAGGGGAAACTAATTGAGATTCCTTCCTTTGGGAGTCGTTGCTAGGGAGAGAAATATAAAGATTTATTAAATTGTAGCTTTTGATACTTTATTGGGGAGGGTAACGTGTATTGTTCTGTTGTCCGTCTTTGTTGTTGGGTTAGGCTGTTGCTTGAACTAGGCTGCAAGAGCGGCGATCGCACTCCGAACCTGAAAAAGTAAAACTACAACCTTACACCAACAAAAACACTACTCAGGAGTAAAAAATGAAAAATTGCACATTAGCTTTGGCTCTTGGGACTGCTGTAGTTACTACAGTTCTTAGCTTGGTTGCTGAATCCGCTCACGCTCTTACATTCCGGTTCGATGGGTTACGAACTGATGATGACTCATTCGATTTAATCCTAACCACTGAAGATACACTAATAACTGAGGTTCTTCGTTACTTGTTATGGTTCGATAGGGTGGCATAAATAAACTAAATCCTTATCTGGCAAGAGATTTAATTGATTAGTTCGCTCTAGATCAAAAACAATTGACAAAAATCGCCAAATGCCTTTCTCTATAAGAGTTTCATCCCTTATAACCTCCGTCCATTGCATAACACAAACCGAAGAACCTTATTTAGGGGCTGCTGAAAAAGTTTTTCGTGGGGGCAGGGTGTGGGGTGTGGGGTGTGGGGTGTGGGGTTTTACCCATTTTCAGGTGGTCAATTACCTAATTTTCAGGGAAAAAATCCACTTTTTCAGGGAAAAAAAGTCTAAAAGCCTTATCCAACAAGGTTTTTAGATTTATTCAGCAAACCTTATTTAGGGTTTGCGGCAAAAAGCTTTTCGGTGGTGGCAGGGTGTGGGGTAGTGGAGCATTTGGCTGAAATTTCCCTAAACCCCTAAATCCCTATCACCCTATCTCTCGACTCCTGAATACTGACTCCCCGAGAGATTAACTTGCTTGGGAGGAGACAAAACCCGATAACTCGCGAAAACGGATCTCATCGCGGTGGGGATCGGCGCGACTAACTTGTACTTGAAAGCGATCGCCTAAAGATACCGAGCGCTCAAAACGATGGGGTAATTCTAACCCCAATTCCTCCAATAAAATCAAGCCTAAATTTTCCTCTTCCCGCAGCCAGCGCAATACCAAAGCTTGCCAGACTTGATCTCCCTGTCGTCGCAAAAATTCCAAACTCCAATAACGATTAGTTTGTCGTTCCACTGAGGTGGCTTCCAGGGCCGAACTAGCGACACTATAGAGAATTTCCTGCATTCTATCCCGGGTAAAAGGCAGTTTATCGCCCCGGAGATGGGCTTTTAGTTGAAAATGGGTCAAAAGGTCAGTATAACGGCGAATTGGCGAAGTTACTTGGGAATAGGTATTCAATCCCAGACTAGCATGACGGTTAGGAATCGTCGTCATCTCACTGCGCGGCATACAGCGACGCAAGGCACAGGAACGCACTGGGCCCGCAGGTAGTAAAATTAACTCCTCATCGGGGGGTAATTCCGGTTGTGGTTGTCCCCGGAAAGGTACGGGTATCTCGTGTTCCTGACAGTAGCGACCGGCGATTTCTCCAGCTAAAATCATCATTTCCGCCACTAATTGCCGAGATGGGGAAACTTCCTGCAATTCTACGATAATTTCGTCGTTAGCCTTCACCTTAATGGATGATTCTGGCATTTGGATGTTAATCGATCCCTGAGATTTGCGCCATGCGTGGCGTTGTTTGGCCCAACGGTTGAGAATCTTCACTTCCGGTTCATGCTGCAGATCCAGATGTAACATTTCGTCCACATCTTCGTAGGTGAGGCGATAGGTGGGTTTAATTGTACTAGGATGGATACGATAATCGGCGATCGCCCCTGTTTCATCGAGGATTACCCCAAAACTCAAGGCGGGACAAAGTTTACCCTGTACCAAACTCATTGGACCGGCGGCCAATTCTAGGGGAAACATGGGAACCATTCCCGTGGGAAGATAGAGACTGGTACTACGACGACGCGCTTCTAGGTCTAATTCATCATCGGGAAGCACTAAACGGCTAGGATCGGCAATATGAATCCAGAGACGATGACCACCATCCGCGAGCATTTCCACCGATAATCCGTCATCGATTTCCTCGGTACTTTCATCGTCGATGGTATAAATTTTTTGGTGGGTTAAATCAAGACGATTGTTGACATCCGCATCCGCAGGGGGATTGAGTAAATTAAGACGCGTCACATCAAGTACCTTTTTCGAGAATTGAACGGGGTAGGAACTGCGTCGCAGGAAAAGGTTTTCGTGACTACTCCACCATTTCAAATCGACTAACAATTCAAAAGCAGCCTCGGGGGTTTGGGAACGGCCCAGCAGCGAGAGTATGTCCATGGCTGCTGGATATTTTTGTTCGGGTTGGAGGATAAATTTTTCTAGAGACTCCAGACGAATTCGATCGCTTTCTGACCATTCTACCGTTTCACCGGCCAGGGCCTGTTGGAGACGTTGGAGAAATTGGCTTTTTTCCCGTTGACGCTGTTGTTCCACCTCTAGCTGGTGTTTGATTTCCTCTACCTGATTTTCAGAGCGGGCCTCGTAACCATCCCCTTTATTTTTAAAATAAACTTTATCCTCACTCAAGAGACAATGGGCTGCATAGCAAAACTGCGGACCGCGATCGGAAAAGAGTATCTCGGCCATGGTTTCGGGAGTGACTAACTGATTTTCCCCGGCTAATAATTCCCAGGCCACTTCTAAACCACTGGGATCTAGATAGGGTTGGACTTCCCGCAGAAAATTGCCAATCTCCTTATGGTTGGACGGACCTGCTTTGATAATGTAATCGAAGCGTTGGGGACGCAGTTTATGCGGGTTTCCCCCTTGATCGATGACGATCCAATCTTTTTTACCTTCTGGGCGATCGATCACCCCTAAGCGCCTTTCTCCTTGCACTCGAAATTCTACCAGCGTTCCCTTTTCCACTGTTTTCCTTTACTGCCTATCTATTTTGTCTATTTTCTATCATCCTCGATCGATTACTCGATCGGCAAGAGCAATCATCAATCCCCACCCACTAGATAGGGTTTGTGGCAAAAAGTTTTTCGTGGGGGTAGAGTGTGGGGTTTTACCCATTTTGAGGGGGTCAATTACCTAATTTTCAGGGAAAAAGTCCTGGAATTTTCCCCCTGATCACTCCCATGTCCACCACTTTTGGATTTCAAAAAAGTCTAAAAGTCTTATCAAACAAGGTTTTTAGATTTATTCAGCAAACCCCATTTAGTCAAAGATTCGCCGCTCTCAGGACAACCAGTGTACCCACAAGTTAATCGTCGTCAATTTAAGTGCGATAATTGTCGGAAACCCTTGAGCGAAGAGTTAGATTTTGTCGCCAGTAAACGAACTTATACGAAAAGACTAGCCGAGAATATACTCGAACAATTAAAAGAAGGTGATATTTTAAATGTTAGCCGAAGAAATGACGTAACGGAAGAAGAGATTCCAAGAATGCTAGAGAACATCGCCGAAGAAATTACAGAGCCAGACCTATCGTAATTAAAAAGACTAGGAATTCGCCAATTCAAATACTGGCGAAATGCAGACGTAATCAAGCAAGATAGTAAATTATTTTCTTCTATCTCACTCTCAAGAAATGTTATTTCTTGAGCGTTTTGGGACAATAATTGCTAAAAATAAGCTTTTTCCGTGTTAATTAACTGAATATTGACAATTTGACCGTTAGTCACTTGTACGGTTCCATAGCTGCCGTCCCCTAAAAAATTATTGAGGTACAAATTGTCATCATATTGAGCGAGGAGAGTATATTCCCCTGAGGGCAATTCCACAAAAAAATTACCTTGAGAATCACTACTTATTTGCTTGATTAGGTGAGGATGTTTTTGGGCTTGGGCTACTGACCAGTTGGTTCCTTGAGCGGGAATTCTACCTGAAAAAATCCAAACAGTTGTTTTAATAGGTTCAGGTTTTGTTCTTAAGGATGTTGTGTCTATAGTGGGCATTTGGTCGCCGCTAAGACGAAGAATAGTGCCAGAAATACCCTGTTTTGATTGAGAGAAATTCGGGTCAGTAAAGCTCATCATTGTAACTAGAATAATGGTCAAACTTAGGAACCAGCGAAAGTTAGGATAAATCATAGTTTTGGCGATTTGGCTGTTATTTTGGCTGAAGAAAAGCCTCGTGCAGAATCCAACAGAGACTTTCTTCAGCATTGGTTAACTAGGAATGCTCTGGGTTATGAGCATTAATAGCGTTTTAAGGAAGACGGACAGCACTGCTAGTGAGAATACTGCGGACTTGAGCATGGGTTAAGTTGGGATTAGCCCCGAGCATTAAAGCCACTACTCCTGCCACATGGGGAGCCGCCATCGAGGTTCCGCTGTAACTCGCGTATCCGTTGCCCGGTACAGTCGAATAAACATTCACCCCCGGAGCCATAACGTGCTGCATACTGCTGTTAGTTCCGGCACGATTGGAGAAACTAGCAATTGTCCGGCTGCTATCGACGGCACCGACGGAAAAACCGTATTGGGTAGCGTAGTATGCGGGTGTTCCGGGAGAAGACCCGCTAGAGTTGCCAGCGGCACTAACCGTAATCACATTGCGACTAGCGGCATAGGCAAGGGCATCGCGTAAAGCAGTTGAATCAGACCATCTCAAACTCATATTAATGACGCGAGCGCCATTATCCACTGCATAGCGGATGGCTTGAGCAAGGTTGCCAGTGTTTATCCAATTATTGTTACTATCGGTGTTGGCAATTTTGAGAGCCATTATTCTGGAATTATAAGCAACACCAGTAATACCGATGCCATTGTTACTGGCGGCGATTGTACCTGCCACATGAGTGCCGTGGGTACTCAAAGCACTTTCGGGTCGGACATTGCCACTGTTACCACCAAAACCAGTGGTAAAGTTCCAGCCGTGAATATCATCCACATAGCCATTACGGTCGTCATCAATGCCATTACCGGCAATTTCCCTTGTATTGCGCCAAATATTGTTGCTCAGGTCTTGGTGTAGAATGTCCACCCCATCATCAATTACAGCCACTGTAACACCTTGTCCTGTATAACCTCTTGCCCAAGCTTCGGGGGCGTTAACCATATCATTACCCCAGTTATTACCTCCCAAGTTAGGAACATCGGCAAAAGTGGGTTGACTAATTGCTTGAGCAACGGCAGCGGCAGCGTTAACTAAACCGTAACCATAGGTGGAGTTAAATCCAGTTCCACCACCGCCACTGGTAGCCGAAACAGCGAGATTATAGTTGGTATTAGCACTTTGATAGGGATAGACACGAATGTAGTAGGTGCCTGCACTCAACTGACTGGTAATGCTCTCAGAAGCCGTACCACCGTTAGTAGAGGAGGCAATGACAGAACCGC
>NZ_JAJTDH010000017.1:0-53523 GCF_021300285.1 Microcystis sp. 49638_E5
GAGAAAAAACAAATTTATCAAGATATATTTCGCACTCCCGATTATTTTTGGTTTGACCCAGAAAGCCTAGAATTTGAAGGATTTACTCTAATTAGCGGTCAATATCAACCGATTACCCCCAATGCTCAGGGACGGCTCTGGAGTCAACAATTAGGCTTATATTTGGGTTTAGCTGCCAATAAATTGCGCTATTTTACCCCCGAAGGGGAATTAGTACCCACTCCCGCAGAAGCGGCACAACAGGCAGAAAATCGGGCTGTAGAAGCAGAAAATCAAGTCCAACAGGAAAGGCAGAAATCCGCAAAATTAGCGGCTAAACTGCGGGAATTGGGCATAAATCCCCAAGAAAATTTCTAATTAGGGTTTGCTAAATTTAATCCCATGTATAGACGAGAATTACTGCAATTTATAGGCTCTCAGGCTCTTATTGGGGCTATTAATCCAGAATTTACTTGGAATTATCAAAATATTGACCATTGGGGCGAATTATCAAGGAATTATCGCCTCTGCACTACGGGAAAGCAACAAACACCGATCGATCTGAGTATAGTGTCTGAAAAAGAGCTATACCACCCCACCTTTAATTATCTTCCTGTACCCCTAAAAATTCGCCATAACGGTCGTACAATCTTAGTTCAGACCGAAAAAGGTGGAAACATGAGTTTTCACGGCGAAAAATGGGATTTATTGCAGTTTCATTTTCATCACCCCAGCGAACATCAGATTAAAGGTCAGTCTTTCCCTCTAGAAATTCATTTAGTGCATCGAAATGGGAAGGGAAATTTAGCAGTTTTGGGCATTTTAGCCGAAATCGGCGCTTTTAATCCCTATTTACAAACCATTTGGGATTATTTGCCCCAAGAACCTTCTCCTGAAATGATTATCCCCGATACTTGGGTCAATGCCTGGCTTTTACTGCCAGAAAATAGCGATTTTTATGAGTATCGGGGGTCTTTGTCCACTCCCCCCTGTAGCGAGGATGTTCTCTGGTTAGTCTGGCAAAATGCGATCAAAATTTCTCCCCAACAACTGCAACAATTGGCCGCGATTTTTCCGAGTAATGCCAGGAATATTCAACCCTTAAACGGGCGCTCGATCCTGCATTCCTAGTCGAAATTGTCGGCATTTTGGCTAATTTAGATAATTTTATTAACTTTTAGACCAACAATGGTAAATAACTCAGGAATGCGCTCAATAACTAAAGCTTCGGTGGCTGTCCAGTCACTTTCCTTCGTGGCTAAAACCCCAAGAACACTCAGAGGAACCTGTAGAAATAGGTGACTTAAGAGGAGAGCGATCGCAGCGATGACTAAACCTAAAAGCCGCCATTGGGGGAGATAGGCGGCCACGGCAGCCGCTAGAGGGGCAAAATTATAGATGGGCCAAGCGATGAGAATTAAGAGGACGACTCCCAAAAGAGTAAGAAGACGATGGCGAGGACGTTTAAAAAGAGAGAGAATTTTTAACTGTTCGGGGGTGAGTTGACTCGGTTTTAGAGCAACCAACAAAAGACTAAAGATATCAAAAGGTTTTGTCCACTGCATCCAAAAAACGGGGACGATGGCGATCGCTCCCAGAAATAGCCATTCTAGCCAAAGAAAAGGCAAGGGATCGCCCACAGCTAAACCAATCCAAGCGATTTGTAAAAAGATTGGCAAAGCCGCTAACCCTGCCAGATGAATCCACAAAAAAGGTTCTGATTTCATAGAGGGAAATGAGAATTATAAATTATAAATTATGAATTATGAAGTGGGGAGATGGGGGAGTGGGGGAATTATGAATTATGAATTATGAATTATGAAGTGGGGAGATGGGGGAGTGGGGGAGTGGGGGAATTATGACTGATAACTGATAACTGATAACTGATAACTGATAACTGATAACTGACTCCCGACGGTTCAAGTGTAATTAACTGGATAAAGTGCGGCGTTTCATGACCATTTCGTAGGCCTCGATAATGTCGCCTTCTTTCCAGTCATTGAATTTAGAAACACCGACACCGCACTCGAAACCGGTGGCCACTTCCCGGGCATCTTCCTTCATCCGTTTGAGGGAATCGAGAACTCCCTGATAAACAATTTCCTTGCCGCGACGCACGCGCAGGAAGCGATTCCGCACCAGTTTACCTGATTGGACATAACAGCCCGCCACAGCCCCACGACCGACGGTGAAGACGGCGCGCACTTCGGCAAAACCGAGGTGTTCTTCCACTTCTTCGGGGTCAAGAAGACCTTCCATCGCCCCTTGAATATCATCGAGAAGCTTGTAGATGATATTGTAATCGCGGATATCGACCCCTTCCCGATCAGCGGATGCGCGCGCACCACTGGCCAGGGTGGTATTAAAGCCCACCACCACCGCACCACTAGCGGCGGCCAGATCCACATCGGTTTCGGTGATTTCCCCCGGAGAGGCGAGGAGAACCCGAATCTGCACTTCGTTTTGGGGTAACTGTTTGAGCGCACCGAGGATGGCCTCGACGGAACCTTGCACATCTGCCTTGAGGATGAGATTAAGTTCCTTGAGTTGTCCTTCTTGAGCTTGGATAGAGAGGGTGCTAAGGCTAACGCGACGGGAGGAGAGGGCCTGTTGTAAACGGGTGTTGCGTTGTTCGATCGCCCGTTGATCAGCGATTGATCGGGCCTCTTTCTCACTTTCATAGACATCGAACTCATCGCCAGCGGCCGGCACATCACTGAGACCGAGGATTTCCACGGCAAAGGAGGGGGTGGCTGCTTCGACTTTTTGACCGCGATCATCGATCATGGCCCGAATTTTGCCGAAAACGGAACCGGCGACGATGCTATCACCGACGCGGAGAGTACCATTCTGGACGAGCAGGGTAGCCACGGGGCCTTTGGTGCGGTCGAGGTTAGCTTCGATGACGGTTCCCTTGGCCAAGCGATCGGGGTTAGCGACCAATTCCTCCACTTCTGCCACCAAGAGAATCATTTCCAGCAGATTATCGAGATTTTCACCCCGCAGGGCGCTAACGGGAACCATGATCGTCTCACCGCCCCAATCTTCGGCCACCAGTCCCTGTTCGGTCAATTCCTGTTTAATCCGGTCGGGGTTAGCCGAGGGTTTATCGACTTTGTTAATCGCCACCACGATGGGGACTTCCGCGGCCCTGGCGTGACTAATTGCCTCTTTCGTTTGGGGTTGTACGCCATCATCGGCGGCTACCACCAGCACCGCTATATCGGTGACTCTCGCCCCACGGGCCCGCATGGCGGTAAAAGCTTCGTGGCCGGGGGTATCTAAGAAGACAATCTGTTCCGGTTTGCCGTTATGTTCCACATCGACGTGGTAAGCACCGATGTGCTGGGTGATGCCGCCGGCTTCCCCCTGGGCGACTTTGGTTTTGCGGATCGAGTCGAGGAGGGTGGTTTTACCGTGGTCAACGTGACCCATAATGGTGACGACGGGGGGACGACGCTGGAGACTTTCCCAGTCGGAGACATCGATCATTTCCGTGGTTTTGATCGCCGCCGACTGGGTGCTGGGGGTTTCCACGGCCATATCGAAGTCCCTGGCGATCATTTCGATCGTGTCCACGTCGAGAGTTTGGGTGATATTAACCGCCATCCCTTTAAAAAATAGGGTTCTGATGATCTCGGTTTCGGGGACTTTCATCAATTCCGAGAGGTCGCGCACGGTGAGACTGCCGGTGACGACGATGCTTTCCGGGCGTTTTTCCTCTTGAGGTTCTTGGCGCTCGCTTTTCGGACTGCCGGTGTGGGCGGTTGGTTTACTAGGCCGCTTAACTTTGACTGCTGTTGGGCCGCCGGGGGTGGTTGCTTTAGCGCTGGGCGGTTTGGGGGGACGAGCGGTGGAAAGGGTAAAACTGGGGGTATTGATTAACCCGGATAGTTCCGATTCTAGATCATCGTCATCTTCAAAGAGAGCCTGGGTGCGGCGTTTGTTTTTGCCGGCAGTTTTGGCGGTTTTGGCCGCTTTTTTCTCTTCTTCTTCTTCTTCTTCCCAGGTAGATTTTTTGGCCATGCGAGGGGGCATGGTCGGTCGTTTGAGTTTTTTGGGCCCGTCTGCTCCCAGCAATCCGGTATCCGTATCGATTTCTGTGCCATCAACACCAGATTTCTTGGTGGTATCGGTTTCTTCCTCGCCGGTAGCCGAGATTTTGGCGGGCAAACCGGGGCGAACTGGGCGCTTCAATTCCACCGTCTCCCGCACTTCTCTGGCTGGTTCCCCCAGTTTCGGGCTTTTTCCGTCGGTTTTGCGGTTGAGGGTCGGTTTTTCGGGTTTAGCCAAGCCAGCCCTGCGCTCAGGACTAGGGGCGTTTTCGCTCTCGCCGCGCTCGCGTTTTTCCCCCCGGGGCCTGTCGTTACTGCCAGGGGCATTTTTAGATCGGGGTTCTGGACGGCCCGAGGTGGTTTCAGGGCGCGGTTTCGGGGTGAGGGAGGGTCGATTAGGTGGGGCGATTAAGGTGGAGGCTGCTTCCTGGACTAGCGGGGTTTCGGTCGGGGTTCCTTTAACACTGGGGAGCTGAGATAGCATCTCTGCATCGGTGGGGGTAGCCGCGTTCTTCTCCTCCGTGGCGGGAGTTTTTTCGGCCGCACCGTCCCGCCCTGGGGGAGCGACGAGGGGTTTAACCGGGGGACGGGGGGGACTGATTAAAGTCGGTTTGGCTGAGGAACCAGCCTGACCGAGATGGCTGAGCCCCTCTTCGCCGGTTTCGGGGCGGTTATGTTTATGCAGGGCTAAAATCTTTTGTTTTTTTTCTTCGGCAGGACTAGCCGATTCTCGCTGACCCGTGCTATTTTTACTGGTACTCGAAATAACTCCCTTTGCCGCAATCGCTTTGATGCGTTGGGCATCCTCTTCGCTGATCGTGCTACTGTGGCTCTTGTACTCGATGTTCAACTGGTCACAGATATCCAAAATGTCTTTGTTGTCTAGATTCAATTCTTTTGATAAATCGTAAATTCTGACTTTCGCGTTACTCATCCATTATCCCCCGGCTAAAGTGTTAGTGATCCTATAAGTTGGCTGATTTTTTGATCCTGTCAGGACTGCCCCTTTCCATGCTAACGATTTTGTGGCTATGATCGTCAATTTTAATCCTGATTTGGACGACCTTGCTTGGCAGTCCCGAGGCGCTCTTGCAAGGATTCATAGAGCGTTTCGGGAATGTTGGCTTTTAGGGCGCGTCCGAGACGATTTTTTTGCCTGGCTAATTGCAGGCAGTTAGGTTGCGGACAGATATAGGCAGCTCTTCCCATTCCTTGATCTAATTGTATCTGTCCGGACGGGTGTAGTCGGACAATTCGCCAAAAGGATTCTTTCGGAGCGAAGAGACGACAGCTAATACAGCGTCGATAATTGAGGAAGGGGTTCATTCTTGGTCTAAATCCTGCGCTTCTGAGTCGTTTTCATCGGTTTTTAATTCCTGTTCGCCTTTATAGAGGGCGATATCCTTAATATCGATTTTCCAGCCCGTCAGACGGGCGGCTAAACGCACGTTCTGCCCTTCTTTGCCAATCGCTAAACTTAATTGATCCTGTGCCACCAGTACCAGTGCTTGTCTTTCTTCGGCATTAGTGAACAAAACTTGGTCGATACGGGCGGGACTAAGGGCATTGGCGATGTAGGTGGCGGGATCTGGAGACCAGCGAATTACGTCGATTTTTTCCCCCCGCAATTCGTTCACCACAGCTTGAATCCGCGAACCTCTGGCCCCAATACAGGCCCCAACCGGATCCACGTCTCTTTCTAGGGTATCGACGGCGATTTTTGTCCGCGAACCAACGTGACGGGAGGGGGGATTGGCTTCCCGGGCGACGGCGACAATACGCACGATTTCCTCCTCGATTTCGGGAACTTCGTTGGCGAACAGATATACTACCAAACCCGCCGCCGCTCTGGAAACGATTAATTGCGGGCCCCGGTGAGAACCTTCTAAGACTTTTTTGAGCAGCACTTTAAAGGTGGCGTTAGCGCGATAGTTGTCGTTGGGTAGCTGTTCCCGTTTGGGTAGTTCTGCTTCCACTTCCGGTTGACCATAGGTGCTTTGTACCATGACAATAGCGGCCTGTCTTTCAAAACGGACGACCCGGGCCTGTAAAACGGTTCCTTCTAGATCTTGGAACTCCTCTTGAATCATTTTGCGTTGGTTATCCCGCAGTTTTTGCAGTAAAACCTGTTTAGTTTGAATCGCCGCCATGCGACCAAATTCTCTTTGGTCGGGGGTGACATCCAGAACTACTTCATCCCCTAATTGGGCCTCGTCGGCCACTTCTTGCACTTCTTTAAGACCGATGTGATGGTCGGGATTGGTCACTTCTTCCACAATAGTTTTAGTCGAAAGGATGCGAAACCCTTCTTCTTCTACGTCTAATTCCACATCAAAGTTATTGAAATAATCTTCATGAAATTGAGCGGCTTTTTCTAAACTTTGGGCGCGTCGATAACGTTCATACCCCTTGAGCAGTGCTTCACGCAAGGCTTCTTGTACGGCATTTTTGGGCAGATTATGTCGTTGGCTAATTTCTTCGAGCATTATTTTTAAACCGGGCAAATTAACAGTAGCCATAATTATTTTTCTCCTTACTTTTGAGTTATTAGTTAGAACTTGGAATAGGCAATAAGGAACAGGCAATGGGCAATAGAGAGAATAAATAAAAGCAGTCTCCTGGCGACCGTCTCCTGTCCTTTTTTTTACTTTTGATCCCGCCGCTCATCTAAACGGACGCTGATGACGGTAGTGCGATCGATGCTCAGGGATCGACCTTTTTGGTTAAGATAAATAGATTGCTCATCTCTACCTTGCAGTTTTCCGCGCCATTCTTTCGGTTTTCCCTGGCTATCCTGGCCGGTAACGATGACGGGAAAGCCTTTAAAAGACTGAAATTCGCGCTCACTGCTCAGTTGTCGAGAAATGCCGGGGCTAGATATTTCTAAAACGTAGGCCTCCGGTAAGATTTCTTGACTGTCGAGGGCGGTTTCTAAGGCCCGACTCATCTGCTCACAGTCCTCTAAACCGGTATCTCCCGCAAGATTGCGAATATCGACGCGCAGGACGGGAGGCCTTTTATTGGTTTGGAAAACGATATCGACCACTTCTAGCCCCAAGTTTTCAGCGATAGGGGTGGCAAGGTGCAGCAGGTCGGCAATGAGCGGATGGGTCATGATTTAGACAACAAAAAAAGCGGGCGAAACCCACTTCCCTAAACTTTTAGTGATTGGGATAGGCAGTTGTTAGACCACCTAGCTGAATACAATATAGCAAAAAACCGTCATCACTATTTGCCCCCAGGGTCGTGCCTGGGGGCAAACAGAACAGTGGTCACGATCGAGTCGATCTGTCACAATGAATACAGGGTAACTAGATATAGAGTCAATTATGGATCAAAAATCTCCACTCACCGTAGTTAGAGCCAAGTCAGCTAAGAATCGTGGTCATCGGCCAGTATGGAAAGGGATTGTCACCACTTGGATGATTCTGCAAACCTTTGGCCATGTCACTGCTGCTTGGAGTCAAAAAAACCCAAATACCCTCACCTACGGTGAATTGTTAGAGAAGATCGACCAAGGAAAGGTAAAAAAGGTGGAAATCAATCCTTCTTTGCAGCAGGCAGCAGTTACCCTCGTCGGTCAAACGGATAAAGACCCCCCGAAAGAAGTCAATTTATTTGACCAAAATCCCGAATTAATCAAGAAACTCGATGCTGAAAAAATTGAGTACGGTATTCTCCCTAGCACTGACAATTCGGCCCTGATCAATGTTCTCACTAACCTGTTAGTGATTATTATCGTCTTGGGATTATTGGTGTTTATTATCCGTCGTTCTGCCAATGCTTCCGGTCAAGCGATGAACTTCGGTAAATCAAGGGCGCGGTTTCAGATGGAGGCGAAAACCGGCATAGAATTTAATGATGTGGCGGGGGTGGATGAGGCCAAGGAAGATTTACAGGAAGTGGTGACATTCCTCAAACAACCGGAAAAATTTACGGCTATTGGCGCAAAAATCCCCAAAGGAGTCCTGTTAATCGGGCCTCCGGGGACGGGGAAAACTTTACTGGCTAAAGCGATCGCGGGAGAGGCGGGAGTGCCTTTTTTCAGCATCTCCGGGTCGGAATTCGTGGAGATGTTTGTCGGGGTTGGTGCGTCGCGAGTGCGAGATCTATTCCGAAAAGCCCAGGAAAATGCCCCTTGTTTGGTTTTTATCGATGAAATTGATGCCGTTGGTCGTCAAAGAGGGGTCGGTTATGGGGGAGGTAATGATGAACGGGAACAAACCCTGAACCAATTATTGACGGAAATGGATGGTTTTGAAGGAAATACCGGCATTATCGTCATTGCCGCCACCAACCGCCCCGATGTTTTGGATTCGGCCCTGCTGCGTCCGGGTCGTTTTGATCGACAGGTGGTGGTGGATTATCCAGATTTTAAGGGACGTTTGGGCATTTTAGAGGTCCATTCTCGCGATAAAAAGGTGGCTGCTGATGTGGCTCTGGAGGCGATCGCCAGGCGCACCCCCGGTTTTACTGGGGCAGATTTGGCTAATATGCTCAACGAAGCGGCGATTTTTACCGCTAGAAGACGGAAAGAGGCGATTACCATGGCGGAAGTCAACGATGCGATCGATCGGATTGTGGCCGGTATGGAAGGGCGCGCTTTAGTGGATAGTAAAGCCAAGCGTTTGATCGCCTATCATGAAGTCGGCCACGCGATTGTCGCTAGTCTCTGTCCCGGCCACGATCAGGTGGAAAAAGTCACTCTGATTCCCCGGGGTCAAGCGCAGGGGTTAACTTGGTTCACTCCCGATGAAGAACAGGGTTTAACCAGTCGTTCCCAGTTATTAGCCCGAATTGCGGGATTATTAGGGGGACGAGTGGCGGAGGAATGTGTCTTCGGTGAGGATGAAGTGACCACCGGGGCCGGTAATGATATTGAAAAAATTACCTATCTGGCCCGACAGATGGTAACGCGTCTGGGAATGTCGGAATTGGGATTGATTGCTCTAGAGGAGGAGGGCAATTCCTATCTCGGTGGTGCTGGTGCTGGTTATCATGCCGACCATTCTTTCGCGATGAGGGCGAAAATTGATGCACAAGTACGAGAACTTGTCAAGCAATGCCACGATTTAGCAACAAAACTTATCCTTGACAATCGTGTGGCGATCGATCGCTTGGTGGATATACTGATTGAACAGGAAACCATTGACGGCGACGAATTCCGGCGTTTATTGACGGAATTTCAGCAACAAGCGGATCGGTCAATGGTGACTACGGTTTAATTTGCCCTTCGTCTCCTCGCTTCGATTAAGTGCTTAGGAGACGATTTCAGCAAAAAATCTGCTAATTGCTTGGACAAAGCCAGAATTAACGACTAACATTGTGAGCGGGGATTTTACTCATGGAATGGCCGTTATGATTGCCTTTGGTGGAGGCAATAATATTAGCTTCTAAAGCTGAAGTCATCTGGGCCAACATTTCTAAATTGAAACGATAGCCGACGTTGCGGACGGTTTGAATTAAATTAGGTTGTCTGGGATCGGTTTCGATTTTTTTCCGCAGAGAGAGAACATGAGTATCGATTGTCCGGGGATTATCAATTTCCTCGGGCCAAGCGCGACGCAGTAAATCGGCTCTTGATAGGGGTGTTCCCTCCGCTTGGGCTAAAACGTAGAGTAGGCTAAATTCTTGGGGGGTTAATTCGATATATTCCCCGCGAAATTGTACCCGTCGTTGGGCTAAATCTATTTTTAATTCCCCATAATCCAAGTGTAGGGGAGCGGCCCCACCGCGTGAACGACGGGTCAACACTTCTACCCTAGCCATAAATTCTTGCATTCCAAAGGGCTTTCTCAGGTAGTCGTCGGCCCCAGCTTTTAAACCATTGACCACATCTTTTTCGCCATTGCGGGCCGAGAGAATCAGTATTAAAGACTGTTTTTGTTGATAAAGCCAACGGCAGAGTTCGATTCCATCCCCGTCCGGCAAGTCGGAATCGATAATTGCTAAGGTTGGTTGACGATGAAGGAAAGCTTGACGCGCACTTTGCAGGGTTGCCGATTGATTGACCAAATAACCGGCCTGTTGCAGATGCCAAGCTAATAGCGATCGCAAGTGCGGGTTGCCCTCAACAATAGAAATATAGATCGATACCACCTGAGTTTCTGCCCCATTACTGCACAGATTGACACATTGTCAGGGTATCAGAATTAATGTCAAGATGTTGTAACAATCGTAACATTCGTTAGCTGTCAGCTTTTTTCTCCCTGCTCCCATCTCCCCATCTCCCCATCTCCCTCATAAGTACCTAAGCAAAATTAATTACACATATCTAACCACCTCTTGCCTATTGCCTATCTTCACTAGGAAATTAATTTTGCACGACTACTTAATTTATAATTCATAATTTATAATTCATAATTTATAATTCATAATTTATAATCCCATCACCCCACTCCCGACTTTATAGTTCATAATTTAGGTTCTTCGTTACTTGGTATGGTTTGATCGGGGGGCATAAATCGACCAAATCCTTATCTGGCAAGAGACTTAATTGATTAGTTAGTTCTAGATCGAAAACAATTGACATAAATCTCCGAATGTCTTTCTATATAAGGTTTTCATCCCTTGTAACCCCATCCATCGCATAACACAAACCGAAGAACCATAAATTATAAACTATAATTTATAATTTATAATTTATAATTCATAATTTGTAATTCATACTTCCTCGAAAATGTCTTGACTATCGAACCCCATTCAAGGTATTCTCTGGAATAAGATCAGAGTGTGGTGGAATCCAGATTTGAATTGGCGTACAAACTCGGACAGTAATGCGCCAATTCAGATTTGAATGGCTCTCTTGGAGTTATGGTGATAAGCAAATCTTATCGAAGAAAGGGCGTATGCTATACGCCCCTACCAATCACATTACTCGCGGCGGTAGGGGCGCAATGCTTGCGCCCCTAATGTGACATGGTGAACATTTTTCACCCAATGTCCAAGAGAGCCATTTTAATTGGCCTACTCTTTTGGGGACTTACCCAAAAGCTGACAAATATTGTCTGTCTGATAATATCTTATTGATTGTTCTCTCAGCCATCTAACCACTAAAAAACGACCGGAACACCATGATAGATAACTTTGCCGCCAACGACCTCTATAACTGTATAGATAGTCTAGATTCCTCAGATTTTCAGAAATTCCTAGCGGGGAATAAGTCATCAATTCTTCCCACCATAGCCACTAAGTGCATAAGATTAGATCGCAGCCCCAGTATATATTCAGTCAAAGTTTTCACCTGACTTATATACTATACGACGGTAAAGGGAGGGCGCAGATCGAAATAACCCCCAACTCCCCAGAAATAAGTATCGACAGTTAGTAACCGACCCCTGACCCCACATCTGAAGCACTCAAGGAGAAAAAGTATGTTTGACCAAAATTTCAACCTATCAGACAGCAATGTTTTAGATAATATCTTCCAGTTACCAACCCTTGTGGTGGAATCAGGTTTAGGACGCTCCGACTTGATTACCCCTGTTGTCCCCAAAAGTCTCCAGGGCATGGATTCTGACTTTGTCAGCAATTCTGTGGAAGAATACCAGCTAGGACAAGAAAATCGCTGGCCATCATCCCAATCCCTTTCCTCTTGGCCTAACGGCGATGATTTTTTAACGGGTCAAAGTAATTTTGTGAGTTTTTCCAGTTCTGTTGACCTAGCCAGTAATACCCTCGCCACTGCCAGAGCGATTGCAGTCGGTTCCAGCACCAACAGTTACACCGATTCGGTAGGAAGCACCGATACCAACAATTACTATTGTTTTTCCCTCGCTAATTCTGGTAACTTTAATCTTGGTCTAACTGGAATGACCGCCGACGCGGACGTGCAACTGTTAAATAGTAGCGGTTCTGTCATTGCCAGTTCGCTTCGGGGTGGTAGCAACCCTGAGAGGATTACCCGTCAGTTGAGTGCAGGCACCTACTACATTCGTGTCTATTGCTATACTGGCAATACCAACTATAATCTCGCTGTTTCGGCCGCTCCTTTAGCTCCTGTTGACCTAGCTGGCAATACCCTCGCCACTGCCAGAGCGATTACAGTCGGTTCCAGCACCACCAGTTATACCGATTGGGTAGGAAGCACCGATACCAACGATTACTATCGTTTCACCCTCGCTAATTCTGGTAACTTTAATCTTGGTCTAACTGGAATGACCGCCGGCGCGGACGTGCAACTGTTAAATAGTAGCGGTTCTGTTATTGCCTCCTCTACTAACGGTGGTACGGCTTCTGAGAGCATTACCAGTCAGTTGAGTGCAGGCACCTACTACATTCGTGTCTATCCCTATACTGGCGATACCAACTATAATCTCGCTGTTTCGGCGACCACAGCCACAGTCACACCAGGATATAGTGCCATTTCAGGATACGGTTTAGTTAATGCCGCGAAAGCCGTCGCTGGAGCCTTGAATCAAACTCCTTTTGCCGATGTTCCCACTTTTGGTGGTGCTAATGACTGGGGGGTTAACTTAGTTAATGCTCCCGAGGCTTGGGCAAGCGGTTATACAGGACAGGGAATCGTCGTTGCTGTACTAGATACAGGAGTTGACCGCAATCATGCCGACTTAGCGGGCAATATTTGGACGAATGCGGGCGAAATTGCCAATGATGGCCTTGATAACGATGGCAACGGTTACGTTGATGACGTTTATGGCTGGAACTTTGCCAATGGCAATAATAACACTTTAGATGGCAACCGCCATGGTACTCATGTGGCGGGAACCATTGCTGCTGCTAATAATGGTTTCGGGGCCACTGGTGTGGCCTACAATTCCAGAATTATGCCGGTGAAAGTTTTGAGCGATTCCGGTAGTGGCAGCTATAGTGGCGTTGCCCAGGGAATTCGCTACGCTGTGGACAACGGTGCCGATGTGATTAATATGAGTTTGGGGGGTGGTAGCACTGACAGTGCAGTTCAATCGGCCCTCCAGTATGCCAGCAGTCGTGGTGTTATCGTGGTTATGGCCGCCGGTAATGCGGGGGCAGCTCAACCCGGTTATCCCGCTTCCAATGCCACCTCTTGGGGTCTTGCCGTAGGTGCCGTTAATAGTTCTAACCAGATGGCTTCCTTCTCCAATCGTGCTGGCTCCAATTCTTCGATGCGGTATGTCACCGCTCCAGGCGTACAAGTGTATTCTACTCTCCCTAATGGTGGCTATGGTTTCTTGAGTGGAACCTCCATGGCAGCACCCCATGTGGCCGGAGTGGTGGCCCTAATGTTGAGTGCCAATCCGAATCTGACCGATGCTCAAGTACGTCAAATTATTACGGACACAGCTGGTAATGTCGCCTAAAACTTGGCTGTTTTTCGGCCTCAGATTTCTTATCTTCAGGCATCAGCGAAAAGCTGATGCCTGATTCCTGTATCTCATTATCTAAATCACTCGTTAAGATTGCAGGGGAGTGCCGGAGCTGCGGAGCAGTGAGAGGCAGTTCGAGCATTTGTACTAAAATTTCCAATACTCGGCGATTCCCGCCCATGGTTAATTAAGAAAAATAAACTGTAGCCAAATATACTTTTTTTCCATGTTCTAATGGGGATAGATAGGGGGAAAAAAATCATGTCGAAATCACTCTTTACCGATGCCAGCAGTCGCCTAGAACGGGCCCTTAAGTATGTCTCCATTTCCGATGATGCGATCGAGCGGTTAAAATATCCCAAAGCTAGTCTCAGCGTCTCCATACCCGTCCGTATGGACAACGGCACTTTAAGAATCTTCCAAGGCTACCGCGTCCGCTACGATGACACCCGCGGCCCTGGCAAAGGAGGGGTGCGCTATCATCCCAACGTCAGCATTGATGAGGTGCAGTCCCTGGCCTTTTGGATGACCTTTAAATGCGCCCTGCTGGATTTGCCCTTTGGTGGGGCTAAGGGCGGCATTACCCTCAATCCGAAAGAATTGTCAAAAGCCGAGTTAGAACGCCTTAGCCGGGGCTATATCGAGGGTATAGCCGACTTTATTGGTCCCGATGTGGATATTCTTGCCCCCGATGTCTATACCAACGAGATGATCATGGGTTGGATGATGGACCAGTACAGCATCATTCAGCGTAAAATTAGTCCGGCGGTGGTGACGGGGAAACCTTTAACCATGGGAGGCAGTCGTGGTCGCGATACGGCGACGGGAACGGGTGCTTTTCATGTTATTCATTCTCTTTTGCCGAAATTAGACAAAAAACCCGCTAATACTACCGTAGCCGTCCAAGGATTCGGTAACGCTGGGGCCGTAGTAGCGGATCTCCTCGCCAAAGCCGGTTATCAAGTGGTGGCGGTAAGTGATTCCCAGGGCGGCATTTATCGGGAAAAAGGCCTAGATATTGCCAGCATTCGTGAGTATAAACAGGAACATCGCGGAATTACTGCTATTTACTGTGAGGGTACTGTGTGTAATATCGTAGAACACGAGGCGATTAGTAATGAAGAATTATTAGCCCTAGATGTAGATATTTTGATTCCAGCCGCCCTAGAAAACCAAATTACCGCCGAAAATGCCGATCGCGTGCGGGCAAAATATATCTTTGAAGTGGCCAATGGTCCGACTACCTCAGAAGCCGATCGCATTTTAGACTCAAAAGGGATTCTCGTTTTCCCCGATATTCTGGTTAACGCGGGTGGGGTAACGGTGAGTTATTTTGAATGGGTGCAAAATCGCAGCGGTCTTTATTGGCAATTAAACGAGATAAATGAGCGCTTAAAAGAAAGAATGGTGACAGAAGCGGAAAAAGTCTGGTCTTTCGCCCAGGAATTCGATATATCTCTGCGTACCGCCGCCTACGCCCACGCCATTGATCGTCTCGGAGAAGCCCTAGATGCCAAGGGAACCCGCGACTATTATCAAAATAAGACGGGAGCATAAAAGCTATTGTCTTTTTCAGGGCGTTAAGTGGGTTTGGCTCTAGGTTTTA
Organism: Microcystis sp. 49638_E5; assembly: GCF_021300285.1. Lineage (NCBI taxonomy): Bacteria > Bacillati > Cyanobacteriota > Cyanophyceae > Chroococcales > Microcystaceae > Microcystis > Microcystis sp. 49638_E5. The sequence continues at coordinate 14,946 of NZ_JAJTDH010000017.1, forward strand.
AAAATCCCAGAGAAGCAGATTCCTAGCCAAAAATTAAGATTCTGGTCGGCTAAAAAGATCCTAGGCAACCCGATAAATCGACGTTGCCTAGCAGCCGCTTAGAATCCCTAGTCATTTACGCGGGGGAATGGTGTGCAGCAAGAGCAAGAACCTATCCGACTGATAGGATCAGAATATCCATCTGCTAAATAGGGCTTGCTGAATAAATCTAAAAACCTTGTTGGATAAGGCTTTTAGACTTTTTTGACCTCAAAAAGTGCCGACCATTGGAGGGATCGGGGGTAAAATTCAGGTACTTTTTCACACCCCACACCCCACACCCCACACCCTGCCCCCACCAACAAACTTTTTCAGCAGACCCTAAATATTGGAGAGCATGATGCCAGTTCAATTATCATTGCCCTTGTATCATCAACTTTCTCAACCAGAAGTGATTGAATGCTTGACCAGCGATGGGTCAGCGGGCTTATCAGCAGAAGAAGTGGCTAGTCGCTACGAAAAATATGGCCCGAATGAACTGCGATTTAAGCCTGGGAAACCAGCTTGGTTGAGGTTTTTGCAGCAATTTCATCAGCCGCTACTCTATATTCTCTTGCTTGCGGGTACTATTAAGGCATTTTTAGGGTCTTGGACGAATGCCTCGGTGATTTGGGGAGTTACCCTGATCAATGCCATTATTGGCTATGTGCAGGAAGCTAAGGCGGAAGGTGCGATCGCTTCCCTGGCCAAAGCCGTAACCACAGAAGCGACCGTGTTGCGAGAGGGACAAACCCTCCGGATTCCATCTCGGGATTTGGTGCCGGGAGATATCGTTTTATTGGCATCGGGGGATAAAGTGCCAGCGGACTTGAGGCTGCTGAAAGTCCGCAATTTGCAGGTGGATGAGTCTGCCCTGACCGGGGAATCCTTGCCCGGGTCAAAAGCGATCGAACCCTTACCCGGGGATACGCCCCTAGCAGAAAGGACAAACATGGCCTACGCAGGGAGTTTTGTTACCTTTGGACAGGGCAAAGGGATTGTTGTCTCTACGGCCAATGCCACCGAAGTGGGGCAGATTTCCCAGTCGATGGAAAGCCGAGTCAGCCTTAGCACACCCCTGACCCGTAAATTTGCCCAATTTAGCCGCACCCTACTCTACGCAATTTTGACCCTAGCAACCTTGACCTTTGCCATCGGGTTAGGACGGGGGAAATCTTGGATCGATATGTTTGAAGCTGCCGTTGCCCTCGCAGTGAGTGCGATTCCAGAAGGGCTGCCGGCAGTGGTAACGATTACCTTGGCCATTGGGGTCAACCGCATGGCCCGTCGTCATGCGATTATTCGTAAACTGCCCGCAGTGGAAGCATTGGGGAGTGCGACCGTCATTTGTTCTGACAAAACCGGAACCCTGACCGAAAATCAAATGACTGTACAGTCCATTTATACTGAAGGGCAATATTACGCCGTTAGTGGTGGTGGCTATAGTCCCAAGGGCGAAATTAGTCTGATTACCGATGGCAACCCTGGCAGCCCGTTTGCAGAGGAATTACCGCCGGCCCTGGGGGATTGTCTGGTAGCTGGTTTGCTTTGTAATGACTCCGGGCTAAAACAAACGGGAGAAGATTGGTCAGTGGTGGGGGATCCTACGGAAGGGGCGCTGATTGCGGCCGCTGCCAAAGCAGGTCTCAGTCAATTGGGGCTATTGTCTTCAACCCCACGATTGGATGCAATTCCCTTTGAATCTGAGTACCAATATATGGCAACCCTGCATGATGGCATACCTCGTCTGATCTATGTCAAGGGATCGGTTGAGTCGCTGATGCGTCGTTGTTCCCAGATGATCGATCGCTATGGTCAGATGACTGCGCTGAACGCCGAACAGATCGAGCAAGCGGTAGAAACGATGGCAGAGCAGGGTTTACGGGTGCTTGCCTTTGCCAAAAAAGCAGCCGCGACCCATCAGCATTCTATCGACCATGAGGATATCGAAACAGGCTTGGTGTTTCTAGGATTACAGGGCATGATTGACCCGCCTCGTCCAGAGGCGATCGCTGCCGTTCATGCCTGTCAAACTGCCGGGATTCGGGTCAAGATGATTACTGGTGATCATCTTGCCACGGCGCGGGCGATTGCGGAACGGATGGGCATTAAAACGGCAGCACAAGTCTTAGCATTTGAGGGAAAACAATTAGCGCAAATGGATGATCATCAACTGGCCCAAGCGGTGGTCGATGGATCGGTATTTGCCAGGGTTGCCCCTACCCAAAAACTGCAACTGGTGGAAGTACTCCAGTCTCAAGGAGAAATCGTGGCGATGACGGGCGATGGTGTCAATGATGCGCCGGCTCTCAAGCAGGCCGATATCGGCATTGCCATGGGGAAAGGGGGAACGGAAGTCGCCAGGGAATCTGCTGATATGCTCCTCACTGATGATAACTTTGCCTCGATCAAGGCCGCTGTCGAAGAAGGACGCACCGTTTATCAAAATTTACGCAAAGCGATATCTTTTCTCTTACCTGTCAATGGTGGCGAATCGATGACCATTCTGATCAGTACTTTACTGGCACGAGATTTACCGATTCTCTCCCTACAAGTACTCTGGTTGAACATGATCAACTCCGTCACGATGACTGTTCCCCTGGCCTTTGAAGCAAAATCCCCCGGCATTATGCAGTCACCACCACGCAATCCCAATGAACCTTTGATCACCAAAAAACTATTGCGCCGAATTTTGGCTGTTTCATTGTTTAACTGGATTCTGATTTTTGGTATGTTTGAGTGGGCTAAATCGACCACAGGAGATATTGCCGTTGCCCGCACAATGGCAATTCAATCCCTTGTGGCAGCACGGGTTATCTATCTGCTCAGTATCAGCCAATTAGGGATGAGCCTAGTTAACTACCTGCGTCGTCAGTCAACCTCGATTACTAATGCACCAATCCTAATTTTGGGGATTGTGGCTGCTGTTGCCCTACAAATTTTATTTAGTCAATGGGGGGTGATGAACAGTCTGTTTGCAACGGCGACCCTAACCGGTCATCAATGGCTAATCTGTTTGTTGCCGATGCCGCTCATGGTGTTTTGGGCAATTTTTGCCAATGTTATCGATCCTCCTCATTGTCATGGGAAATAACTAATCGTGAATTCTTGACCGCAACTATAAAAACTGGCGGTTTTTATTACCCCAACTGCCAGGTTATCTCTTCACCCGCTCGTAACGGCACCAGTCCAGATTCGGGAAATGGCAATTCATCGGGAATGCGCCAAGGGGTTTTGGTTAAGGTGATTTGTTCGGTATTCCGGGGGAGTTGATAAAAATCTGGCCCGTGGAAGCTGGCGAACCCTTCCAGTTGCTCAAGCGCATCGACACTCTCAAAGGCTTCTGCGTACAACTCTAGGGCGTGCAGGGCTGAATAACAACCCGCGCAGCCACAGGAACTTTCTTTGCTGTAGCGAGAATGGGGCGCACTATCGGTCCCTAGGAAAAACTTGGGATTGCCCGATGTTGCCGCTTGCAAAAGTGCCAAACGATGATCCTCTCGTTTCAAAATCGGCAGGCAATAAAAATGGGGACGAATGCCACCGGTAAAGAGAATGTTTCGGCTAAACAATAAATGTTGGGGCGTAATTGTGGCGGCGACGTTGTTGTTAGCTGATAGAACAAACTTAACCGCGTCGGCAGTGGTAATGTGTTCAAACACGACACGCAGTTTCGGAAATCTTGTTATCAGTGGGAGCAAGTGCTTCTCAATGAACACTTTCTCGCGATCGAACACATCAATATCACCATCGGTAACTTCTCCGTGCAGTAGTAGCGGCATATCTACCTGCTCCATGGCCGCAAAAACGCGATCGCACCTACGAATGTCCGTCACCCCCAAGTCGGAATTAGTTGTGGCACCGGCTGGGTAGTATTTCACCGCTTTGACAAACTGGGAGGCTTTCGCCGCCATGATTTCTTCGGGACTGGTATTATCGGTGAGATAGAGGGTCATCAGTGGCTCGAACTGTTGACCCTCTGGAACTGCTGCCAGAATGCGATCGCGGTAGGAGGCGGCATCAGCCACAGAGCGCACTGGGGGTTTTAAATTCGGCATGACAATGGCACGGGCAAACTGACGCACCGTATGGGGTAGAACCGCTTTCAGTGCCGCACCATCGCGGAGATGAAGGTGCCAGTCGTCGGGTCGAGTGATTGTGAGTCTTCGCATTTTTCCATCATACAACGGTTAGGAATCCCAGCGCCACAACTAAACACAAGAGAGAAGTCAATCTTCGGTCAGGGAATCAATTCCTTATTTCAGCAGTCAAGTCGATTTTAACTAATAAGCTGCCGCGCATCTAAATTGGTCTAGGTCGATAAGAGAAGGCTGGAACTGCGCTATTTATTTCTCTTTATTTATCATAAATTTAATTGGCGAACAAGTGAATTACTTAAGACTAGATATTATTACCAAAAATCTAATCTATTTTTTAGTTTTTGTGTCAGATGTAGCAGATAAAAACATTCAAATAATGACAGGAATCAGTCAAGCTTTATAGTATAATACCAATTGTGATAATTCTAAAAAACTTCTTGTTAACAATAACAATTAAACCATCTTTATTTATAGTAAATTAGTGCCAAAAATAACCAAGATAGAGCAATTTCTTGAATTGCCAATAATTCCACATTAATCAATCCTATCCAAGATTGACTAACGCATCCCCTTGAATATTTTCTCGATCGAGCAGCTTTTCAGTCCCCAAAATCCTTACAATAGGAGATGAAGATAGCCTTAAAAGTTGGAGAATATGAATTATCTCATTGCCGTGTTAGCTGATCGCATACAAGCAGAAGAAGCTTCCGTTGCCCTGGAAAAGGCGGGAATTCCCCAATCTCAAGTGACCATTCTCGGTCGCGGCTATAAAAGTGCCGATGAGTTCGGTTTGATCGATCCCTTTCAACAAGCCAAAAAACGGGCCACTCTCATGGCTTTTTGGCTAATTCCCTTCGGTTTTGCCGGTGGCTACCTTTTTAACCTGATTACGGGATTGCATACCTTTGATTGGGCCGGAGAACCGGGCAATCATATCGTCGGCGGTATTGCCGGGGCGATTGGGGGGGCGATGGGCAGTATTTTCGTCGGTGGTGGCGTGGGTTTATCGTCCGGCAGTGGCGATGCACTTCCCTATCGCAATCGTCTCGGTGCCGGAAAATATATTATTATCGTGCAGGGTTCGGAAAACCTAAAAAATCAAGCGACTCTTATCCTGCGTCAATTTAACCCCGAAAATCTGCAAGGATACGCCCTAGAACGGTGAACGGTTATCGGGAATAAGTTATGGTTCATCTGATTTTTTCCTAAGAATTTTTGATTAATTACCAGAAAACAATGTTACCAAGAGAAGAATTACTAAAGGGTGTCGAGAACCGCGAGGAAATAGCGAAAGTTATTGATAAAGCCGAACAAGCGATTAAGACTTGGGAAGTGACGGTGACAGACTTTCTTTCTCCCGCAGTTTTGGCGGAAGTAGAACGAGTTTTTCAGCGTTTAACCGATGTGTCAATGCAAAAATCGGGCGGTTATCCCCAAGCAGAAAGACAGCGCCTCGGTATTGCTAGAGTTGATTTACCTTTGGCAGAAACAGATATTCCCCTATCTGCCCTTGATATTGCCGGTAATTTTCTTTTTGATACCGCTAACCACCGGGATTTTTTAGGGGCAATGTTGGGGACAGGGATCGTCCGGGAAAAAGTCGGCGATATAATCGTTTTAGGTGAGCGAGGAGCGCAGGCGATTGTAGTGCCTGAATTGGCAGATTTTTTATGTGCTAATTTACTACAAGTGCGTTCGGTTCCCGTGAAAACTAGCCCGATTCCTTTGACGGAATTAAAAGTTAGACCCCCGCAAAAAAAAGAAATTAATACTGTGGAAGCTTCCTTACGTTTGGATGCGATTGCCTCGGCGGGTTTTGGCATTTCTCGCAGTAAAATGGCCGAGGCAATTAGTGCTGGGGATGTGCGAGTTAACTGGAAAGATATCAGTCAATCTAGTTATAACGTTAAAACCGGTGATTTGATTTCTTTTCGGGGAAAAGGTCGTTTAGAAGTGGGGGAGGTTACTGTGACAAAAAAAGAGCGCTATCGGGTTCATTTAACTAGATTTATTTAGTTTTTTTCTGTCTCTAGAATTTGTTATTAGACAGATTAATTGCCATGGCTGATAATTTCACCTTAATCGTGCAACTGTGTCAAGTTAGTCCCATCGGTAAACTATTACCGGGGGCGCTTTATGTTCATCGAGAAGCATTACATCAACTTGATCCTATTCTCCAGAATTACGAACAACAAGCAAGAATTAATCAGCATTTATCTGAGGCAACAATAATTAAATTTAGCACCGATAAACCGAAAATATCCTATCTTTTTTATCCCGATTTTGATCGGGAACCTCACCCAGTTTTAACTAAAAGTTTAGTGGTAGATTTGGGGACATTAATCTTAAGTGAATGGAATTATCAAAATGCTGATAATCCGCCAATTTTACACCGAAAAGAAACTTTTGTTACTAGGGACTATCCTCTTTATCAAGAATTCGAGCATCTCACAAAAATCGAGAGTGCTTTAGGACTTTTAAACAGTTCTTATCCCATCGGTACTAAACAGGAATGGCAACGGCTTTTAAGAAAGCATCACCTTGATTTTGCAGGAGATTATTTAGTTTGTAATTTAGAGGGACAAAGGGAAAAATCGATAATAATTGATCGCCACAAAGCCGCTCTTGTTCGCAAAACCCTTTCTCGTCCGACAAGATTAGCATTAGCGGCGGGATTATTTCTTCCTGAAACCACTTTTTTTGATTACGGTTGTGGTTATGGAGGTGATATAGAACGCATAGCTGAACAGGGTTATCAAAGTGAAGGCTGGGATCCTTATTATCGTCCCGATAGTCCTTTAATTGAATCTGATATTGTTAATTTAGGCTATGTAATTAATGTTATTGAATCCGCCGAAGAACGACAAGACGCTCTATTAAAAGCTTGGCAATTAACCCGTCAAGTTTTAATTGTTTCGGCACAAATTTTAATTGATGATAGTGAACGGGGTTTAATGGCTTATGAAGATGGAATTATAACTCGTCGCAATACCTTTCAAAAATACTATCAACAGGAAGAACTAAAACAGTATATTGATAGCAGTTTAGGAGTTGATTCTATTCCAATAACTTTGGGAATTTATCTAGTTTTTCGAGAGGAAGAAAAAGCGGAAACTTTTCGTTTATCGAGATGTCGTTCCCGCGCCACCACTCCTAAAATTAAAACCCATCTCAAACGCTTTGAAGATTACGAAGATTTATTGACTCCCCTAATGGAATTTTACACCCAGCAGGGACGTTTACCCGTCGCAGGAGAATTATTACAAGAGGAGGAAATTAAGGCAGAATTTGGAACTTTTAGACGAGCTTTTCAAGTGATTTTACAAGTAACAGAAGCGGAAGAATGGGAGATAATTGCCGATAAAAGACGCGCCGATCTTTTACTTTATTTAGCTTTAAGTCAATTTAGCCACTGTCCGAAAGTAAGGGAATTATCCCCCGCTACCCGTGCCGATTTTAAAGCTTTATTTGGCAGTTATCGCAATGCTTGCGCTTTAGCAGAAGAAGTGTTAATAAGTGCGGGAAATTTGCCAGCGATCGCTCGTACTTGTGAAAATAGTTCCTTAGGTAAACTTTCCCGTTATTCCCTAACTATTCATATTAGCGTTCTGGAAAAATTACCGATGTTATTACGCTTATATGAAGGTTGTGCTAGTCAAACTATCGGACGGTTAGAAAATGCTAACGTCATTCGTTTATCCTTTCGTCAACCCAAAATTTCCTATCTCTATTACCCCAATTTCGATACAGAAATTCATCCGATTTTAGCCACTAGCATGGATGTATATTTAGGTTCGGCTGATTTTAGTTTTCGCGATTATCGGGATAGTCCTAATCCGCCAATTCTACACGAAAAAGAGCTTTTAGTAATGGCGGATTATCCTAACTATGATAAATTGGTTCGCTTAACTCAATTAGAAAAGGATTGGGGATTGTTAGAGGATAGAAAAGCGATCGAACGTTTACAGGGTTGGCAAAAATGTTTAGAGGAGAATTGTGCTACAATCAAAGGCTATCAGATACTGTGGCGAAAAGATGCTGATCCCTATAAAGTGAGGATTTTACGCGCTAAAATTAACGCCAGAAGAAATCAAAATAAGTCTTCCTGAGTAATTAAGTAAGATAGATGAGGTAATTAATTTTATGATGACTACGATTCTGTTAAAAGGATTAGAAGATTTCGAGTTAAAAGCTAATGATCCTGAACAAAGAATGTTTATTTCTGGGGTTAATTGGCAACAGTACGAAACCCTCTTAAAACATTTAGAAGATAGTTCCAGTTATCGCATTACTTACTTAGATGGAATGGTAGAAATTATGGCTCCTAGTCGTCGTCACGAAGTTAGCAAAAAAAATATCGGTAGATTGGTAGAAGTTTATTTAGAATATGCTGAAATTGATTTCTGGGGATTAGGTTCCACCACTTTGCGAAAACAGGAAAAAGAAGCGGGAAAAGAACCAGATGAATGTTTTTGTTTATTTACAGAAAAAGAGTTTCCTGATTTGGCGATTGAAATCATCTTAACCAGTGGCAGCCTGAAAGTTTTAGAAGTTTATAAAAGATTGGGAACTCAAGAGGTTTGGTTTTGGCAAGATAATCAGTTAAAAATCTATTCTTTGCAAGAGAATGGCGAATATATTTTAATCCCTAAAAGTGCTTTATTACCAGATTTAAATTTAGAATTATTAGCCGAATATGTTAACCATCCTAATCCCCGTCTTGCCGTCAAAGAATTTCGCTCGCGTTTAACAGAAAATTCCCAGTTATAATAACTATTATTTTTCCATGAATTCTCAAGTAAAATTTAACCTATCTATCCTAGGGATATTTTTATTTTCTCTAGGAATAAGATTCTGGAATCTCAGTCAATTTAATACACTTGTTTTCGATGAAGTTTATTATGCTAAATACGGCAATGAATATCTAATCGGTAAAGATTTTTTCCAGTCTCATCCACCGTTAAGTCAATATTTAATTGCTATTAGTATCTGGATTGGTTCCCATTTTCCTGCCGATCCTGAAACCATTAATAATTTAACAGGTTCCCTGCGCTCAACTTTTAGTTATCGCTGGTTAAATGCTTTGACTGGTTCTTTTATTCCCCTAATTATTGGGGGAATTGCTTATCAATTAACCCAGAGAAAAACTGTATTTTTAATCACAACTTTTCTCGCTAGTTTAGACGGATTATTTCTGGTGGAATCCCGCTATGCTCTCAATAATATTTACTTAATTTTATTCGGTTTGTCTGGACAATTATTTTTTTTATTAGCACTCCAGAAAAATCAGAAACTCAATTGGCTATTATTATCAGGAGTTTCTTTCGGTTTAGCGGCAAATATTAAATGGAATGGCTTAGGATTTTTACTGGGAATATTTATTTTTATCGGTATTGCTTGGTTAATAAAATTATTGAATCAAGAGCAGTCAAAAGATAATCTTTGGACAAAGGCAACTAACCTGAGATTAGAGGACATTTTTATCGCCTTAATTGTCTTTCCCCTAGTTACCTATAGTTTGCTGTGGATACCGCATCTTCTCGTCAACCATCAATATAATTTTTGGCAAGTACATCAGGAAATTTGGTCATTTCATCAGAGAATAAAAGGTAATCAATCTGATGTCCATCCCTATTGTTCTCCCTGGTATAGTTGGTTAGTAATGGGGCGACCTGTGGCTTATTATTTTGAGAGATTAGGTGATAAAATTTATGATGTTCACGCTATGGGAAATCCGTTTTTATGGTGGTTTTCTACGGGAGCGATTCTAGTGGTTTTTAGTCGATTATTTAACCGAAAAGAGCGGGTAATTTCCGCCTATCTTATCTGTAACTATATTGCCAATCTGCTGCCCTGGTTAAAAATTAGTCGCTGTACCTTTCTCTATCATTATATGGCTGCCTATAGCTTCACTTGGATTGCTCTAGCTTGGCTCTTAGCCGATGGGTTAGAAAGTTCCAGTCCTATTTATAAAAATGGCTCGCGCTCGCTGATAATTTTGATAATTTTTGCTTTTATCCATTGGCTACCAATTTATTTAGGCATTCCCCTGTCAGTGCGGGATTATTATCTGAGAATGATTTTTCCCAATTGGATTTAGGATGAAATTAGCGGCAAAAACTGATACAATAAAATCATGAAAAAAGCGATCGCAGGAGTTATGGGTAAACAAAGAATCTTATCTGGTGTGCAACCAACCGGCAATTTACATTTAGGCAATTATCTCGGTGCGATCCGCAATTGGGTGGAGGGACAAAAAGACTACGATAATTTCTTTTGTGTGGTCGATTTACACGCGATCACCGTTCCCCATAATCCTGCCACTCTTGCGGAGGATACTTTAGCAATTGCCGCTTTATATTTAGCCTGCGGAATTGATTTAGAATATGCGACTATCTTTGTCCAATCCCACGTTAAGGCCCATACGGAATTAACTTGGTTATTGAATTGTATCACCCCTTTAAATTGGTTAACCGATATGATTCAATTTAAGGAAAAAGCGATTAAACAGGGGGAAAATGTTGGCACAGGTTTACTCGATTATCCCGTACTGATGGCCGCCGATATCCTACTCTACGATGCCGATAAAGTACCCGTGGGAGAAGATCAAAAACAACATTTAGAATTAACCCGCGATATAGCCGTTAGAATTAATCATCTTTTTGGACAACCGAAACAACCAATTTTAAAACTTCCTGATCCGATGATCCGCAAGGAAGGAGCGCGGGTGATGAGCTTAACCGATGGCCGGAATAAAATGTCTAAATCCGATCCTTCCGAGATGAGTCGGATTAATATTCTCGATAGTCCCGATGTCATTGCCAAGAAAATTAAACGCTGTAAAACCGATCTAGTTAAGGGTTTAAGTTTCGATGATCCGGAGCGTCCCGAATGCCATAATTTACTAACTCTCTATAGCATTTTATCGGGAAAAAGTCAAGAGGTGGTCGCATCAGAATGTGCCGATTTAGGTTGGGGACAATTTAAACCGATGTTAACAGAAGTTACCATAGAATCTCTGAAACCTATTCAGGAAAAATACGCCCAAATTAGAGAGGATAAAGATTATTTAGCCACGGTTTTACGACAAGGTCGTCTCAAAGCAGAAGCGGTGGCCAATCAAACTCTCGATCGAGTCAAAAATGCCATGGGTTATTTACCACCATTTTAGGGATAATTTTCGGGTGCATCTGATAATTATCAATCTACTCAGTTGAGATTTTTCAAGGAAAACTCGCTGCTTTATCAGTCAATCTTTAACTCTTGGTGGGGTTTTACCCCCCCCATCCAGGGTAAGGGAAGGAGAATGATTACAAAAGTTATTAAATTAAGCACAACTCCAGTGATATTTTGGTAAAATAAGGGCATAATTAAAACTATCAAAATACTTACCTGTCCTTTGAGATTATGGTTGTAGAGTCCCAGCGGAAACAAAAAAAACTATCGTCTAGGGAAGATGAGTCTCGTCCAATTGCCAGCAAGGAACAAAACTCTTATCTAGCAGAGGGAATTGTTGATCATCAATCAACTCAGATTGCTCCTTCCTCCTTACTACAGCCATTTTCTCCAGAGTTAGAAAAAGATAGAGCCAACAAATTTAATTTTCTTAAAGAAATTCTGGTTAGTCATCTTGGTCAACCTTTTTACTCGGACAATGGCTTTATTCTTTATCAAGGAGATGCCACAAACTTTTTGTCTAAACTATCTCATAGTGACATAAAAATTGACCTCACTGTTACATCACCACCTTATAATATTGGCAAAGAATATGAACGAGTTCTTTCAATCAATGACTATGTTGATTGGTGTGCTAATTGGCTGCGGCAAATTTATCAGATTACTCAAGATAACGGTGCTTTGTGGCTAAATGTTGGTTATTTAGAAGTGCCAGAAAAGGGATTATGTGTTCCGATTCCCTATCTTCTTTGGGATAAGTCTCCCTTTTATCTTTTACAAGAAATTGTCTGGAAATATGGGGCTGGTGTTTCTACAAAAAATCGTCTTAGTCCTCGCAATGAAAAATGGCTTTTTTATCTCAAAAATTGCCAAGAATATACTTTTAACTTAGATAATATTCGTGACCCTAACGTTAAGTATCCCAATCAAAAGAAAAATGGTAAATATCGTTGTAATCCCCTCGGTAAAAATCCTTCTGATGTGTGGGAAGTTCCTAAAGTCACTACAGGAGAAAAGCGCAGTTCTAAGGAAAGAACCGGACATCCCGCACAATTTCCTTTAGCAATTGTCGAGAGAATTATACAAGCTTCATCTAATCCGGTAGAAATAATTCTTGATCCCTTTGCTGGTTCTTGTTCTACAGGAATAGCGGCCTTGGGATTAGGAAGAATTTTTGTGGGTTTTGAAATTCGACCAGACTATTGCGAGATAGCTGCAGAGAGATTTAAAAGATTTAAAAAAGAAAGAAGCAATACTTATATTCAAGGCTCATTATTATAGTATTAAAAACGGATTTAGTATGATTAGCCTTTTTTAACTTGTTTTCGCAGTTTCAATCCTTGAAATTGCGATCGCAAATAAAAGTAGCAGAGTCCGGCAGTTACCCCAAGACTAAGAATTGTTATCCCCGTGGGAATTTCCCACATCCCCGACTCGGTTACTAATATGTTGTACTATTGTAATAAGAGGATTTTTTTCCTGAAAAATTGTCATATTCGAGGTTTTGATTATGCCTTATACAAACGAAGAAGGTGGACGCTTAAATAATTTCGCCGCCGAACCGAAAGTTTATCAAGCGGATCCCCCGACTAAATCGCAACAACGTAATTATCTTTTCTGGGGTGTTGCTGCGATCACACTTGTGGGTGGACTGTTAGCCGTCGCTTTTTACGCATCCCAAGCTGGCTAAAATTTAGTCCCTCGTAGTTGCGATTTAGCCTCTTTCACTCCTATTTAGTGCTAATATCACAACTACTCCCTATTTTAAGGCTTTTGACCCTGAATTAATGCCACTGCTGACTGAGACTTAGCCGCAGTCCCCTGTTTACCCTGAGATAACGCCAGACGAGCCGCCGCCTCTAAATCAGCGATCGCTTTTTCCCTGTTTCCCAATTTATAATGGGTTAAACCCCTGTTGTGGTACGCTTCGGCAAAATTAGCATTGATTTTCAGACTCTCATCATAGTCCCTTAAAGCCATTTCCTGTTGTCCGGCTCGGTTATAGGCTAGAGCGCGATTATATAAAATGCGATCCTGTCCTCTGGTTCCCTGTAAACTCAAAGCTTTTGTGTAATCCTCGATCGCTTCTGGGTGTCTACCTAAGTCATCCTTAGCATTACCGCGATAAATAAAGAAATCAGCAAAATTTCCGTTTAAAGCGATCGCTTTTGTGCAATCTTCCACCGCTGCCTCGTATTTTTTCGTCAGATAATAGGCATAACAACGATTACCGAGAGCATTAACATAATTAGAGTTGATTGTCAAGGCCTGGGTATAATCTGCGATCGCTCGCTCGTACTGGCCGAGAACTAATTCCGCGTAGCCGCGATTATAATAAGCATCGGCATCCTTCGGTTCTAATTGTAGAGCTTGAGTAAAATCTGCGATCGCCCCTGAGTAATCCCCTGCGGTTAAACGATCCACCCCCCGATTATAAAATTCTACAGCCTTGACGGGGTTAGCGGTAGTTTGAGCGCTTAGGGGAGAGATAGTCAGTAAAAAAGTCGCTATAGCCATAATAATTGTCAATTTTTTCTTAATTTTCATAATCCGTTCACCTAAACAATTCAAGGTAAAATTAAACAGCCCTACTCACAGGTCAAAATATCATGATTAAATCTCTTTTGGCGACTTTCCTCCTAATCACCACCCTCCTCTTCACCGGTTGTACAACTCCCATCGCTGGACTGCAAGGATACACCAGTGGCAGCCAAGGCTATCAATTTTTATATCCTAAGGGTTGGACGCAGGTGGATGTGAAAAAAGTTGCGGGAGTAGATGTGGTTTTTCATGACCTGATCGAAACGAGTGAAAATTTAAGCGTTATTATCAACCCCGTCCCCGACAATAAAACCTTAACAGATTTAGGGACACCCTCGGAAGTTGGCTATCGTCTCCTGAAAAATAATAGTCTTAACCCCAATCTCGATAAGGAAGTAGAATTAATTCGCTCAGAATCCCATCAAATCGACGGACAAGATTATTATATCCTCGAATATCAAGTTAAATTAGCCAACGGCCAAGAACGTCATAATCTTGCCAGCGTCACGGTTAATAATAATAAACTCTATTCTTTTAATCTTTCCACTTCCCAAAAACGTTGGACGCAAATTCAAGAACTCTTTGAAACTATCGTTGATTCTTTCTCGGTTAGTTAGGGAAACTGGCAACAGGCAATAGTAAAATGTAGGGTGCGTTAGTCGTAACGCACCACTTATGATCAACTAGGTAGCCAGTTACAATTAAAGATAACATACTTACTTAATCAGTAAACAGTGAAAAGACAGTAGGAAACTTCTATTTAATACTGTCACTTAAAACTCAAATCTAATAACTGATAACTGATAACTGATAACTGATAACTGAATATGAGTAACTCGGAAGAAAATAGACTAGATAGACTCGAATCTCTTGCTGAAAATACCCTAACAGAACTACGCGAGATTAAATCAGGATTACAGGAGATTAGATTAGGACTACAGGAAACCAATCAGGGATTAAAAGAAACTACAGCGATCGCTAATTCTAACGCCAAATCGATCGAAGCGTTAACTAATAGTCTTGCTCAGTCTAAAAAAGAATGGGAAAAAGACAGACAGGGACTTGATCAACTGCTAGGACAATTAACTCGATCGAGGTCAGATTTTTATGAGGTTCAGTCAGATTTTTACAATCGATTTGACAAAATTGAAGAAAGAAAATCACGCATGGTTGAGATTTTAGATCGTTATTTACCCCCCGAAAATCCTGCCAATTCCTAGCAGAAATAGCTAAAAAACTGATAACTGATGGTGGGTTACGGCAAATAGATAAATTGATAATTAAGTCTAATAATTTGTCATTGCCTAACCCACCCTACCTAACTATCTCCTATCTCTTTTGACTGAAAAAACTATGTCTATTCCCTTGATTCTTGCTTCCGCTTCTCCTGCGCGTAAAAAACTATTACAAATGGTAGGAATCGATCCAATTGTGCGAGTGAGTAACTTTGATGAATCGACAATTAATGCTGATGATACTCTCCATCTTGTCCAAACTTTAGCCCAATGTAAAGCGCAAACGATCGCCCCCCAATTTGATTTAGGATTAATTCTTGGTTGCGATTCCGTCTTAGAAGTAGCGGGGGAAGTCTATGGCAAACCCAAGGATAAATCAGAAGCGATCAAGCGTTGGCAAAAAATGCGTGGTCAGGTGGGTACACTCTATACAGGTCATGCTTTAATCGATCGAGTTAATCATCAAACCTTGACTCGTTGTGGGATTACTAAAGTTCACTTTGCCAATATCAGCGATCAAACAATTATTGCCTACGTTAACACCGAAGAACCCCTCAAATGTGCCGGCTGTTTTGCCCTAGAAGGAAAGGGGGGTTTATTCGTAGAAAGATTGGAGGGATGTCACAGTAATGTTATCGGTTTAAGTTTACCCCTATTTAGGCAGATGTTAACGGATTTTGGCTACCAAATCACTGACTTTTGGTGATCTTTTGGCTGATAATTTCACCAAATTTATTGACAAAAGGGCTTGACAAATTCTCAGATTTGTGTTAACCTTTTATTATAATGGGAATCCGTGTCGCCCTGCGAACCCCTCTTTTTTCTATCGGATAGCCCCAAAATTTTTAACCCTTTCCTTTTCACTTTTTCCCGAAAAAACTATGTCTTGCTTGCGCGTGGGAATTGCCGGTCCGGTGGGTTCAGGAAAAACAGCCCTTCTCGATGCTCTGTGTAAAAATTTGCGGGATCAATATCCGATCGCCGTAGTCACCAATGACATTTATACTCAAGAAGATGCCCAATTTTTAGTGAGATCACAAGCTTTAGCCCCGGAAAGAATTTTAGGAGTAGAAACGGGAGGATGTCCCCATACAGCTATTCGCGAGGATGCCTCAATTAACTTAGTTGCCATTGAACAGTTAGAGAGAAAATTTGCTAACTTAAAGTTAATTTTTCTGGAAAGTGGTGGGGACAATTTAGCGGCA
The DNA here is from genome assembly GCF_021300285.1 of Microcystis sp. 49638_E5. Taxonomy (NCBI): domain Bacteria; kingdom Bacillati; phylum Cyanobacteriota; class Cyanophyceae; order Chroococcales; family Microcystaceae; genus Microcystis; species Microcystis sp. 49638_E5. The sequence goes on from NZ_JAJTDH010000017.1 coordinate 31,221, forward strand.
ACCTTTAGCCCCGAATTAGTAGATTTAACCATCTATGTGATTGACGTGGCAGCCGGAGATAAAATTCCTCGCAAGGGGGGACCGGGTATCACCAAATCGGATTTATTGGTAATTAATAAAATAGATTTAGCCCCGATGGTGGGGGCAGATTTAGGAGTGATGGATAGAGATGCCAAAAAGATGCGCGGGGATAAACCCTTTATCTTCACCAACTTGAAAACACGGGAAGGATTAGAGCGAGTGATTGCCTTTATCGAAAAGAATTTATAATAACTATTACTAGGAATAAAAAAGAGAGCGCCAGAAAAATTTAGGTAAAGCTAACATTCTTTTCCAGCGCCAAGGTTCCTGATATAGTCGATACAACCACTCTAAATTATTGTCACAGAAAAAGCGAGGGGCGCGGATTTTTATCCCGGACCAGATATCAAAACTACCCCCCACACCTACCCAGATAGCTTGGGGACAGAGATGGCGATGTTCCCTAATCCAATATTCTTGTCGGGGTACTCCCAAACCAACTAAAATTAACCGCGGTTGTTGATCTTTTAACACCTCGATCCAATCGGACATTTCCTCGGAAGATAGATAACCGTGGTTAGCCAGAATACGGATATTAGGTATCTTTTTTTGCCAATTACTTGCCGCTTTTTCCGTAATCCCCGGTTTACCACCAAAAAAAGCAATAGGAGAACTTTCTCCCTGCATTCCTAACTCAGTAATTAAGGATTCTGATAATTCAATACCGGGGCAGCGGGTTTGTTTTCTGCCCCTTAATTTTAAGTAAATGACAATCCCCGCACCGTCGGGAATAACTAAATCTGCTTCCCGAATAACTTGGGCTACTTTAGCATCATTTTCCCCTAACATTGCCATTTCTGCATTAAGAGTGACAACGTGGGAACCAAAACCTTGATAGAGGCGATCGATTAACCAACGACTGTAGTTATCGAGAAGATGAACTGGTAAACCGAGAACTGAATATTTAGGGGGAGTTTCTAACATATAATTCATCTTGATTTAGTTGTCATTTTATCGAGAAATTGGCACAAAATCTACCCCAAAACTAGAACGAGAACCGGGTTTAACTACCACTAATTGCACGGATTGATTGCGATCGCCAGACGGTAAAAATCGCACTGGATTAGTCGCCCCTGGAACAGAAAAATCACTGCTTCTTAACGCCTGTTGAACTCCCTCGCGGCTAGATTCTCCCTTAATTCCAGCGATTAAAGCCTGGGTAGCGTCATAGGCGGTGGCAGTGCGCCAATTTACGTCTCCTTGCCACAATTGGCGGGAATTATTCACAAAAGGACTGTTCGGATTAGCCGCCAAATGCCAAGCGACAGCGACAATCATGCCCAGGGCATTTTTTCCGCCTACATCCAGAGTTTTGGGGCTATAAACGTCATCACCCGCCACAATCGGTAATTTTTGACCATTGATCTGAACCACCTGCAAAGCCTTATCTAGGGTTCCACTATCCCCAAGAAGGGCGATTAGATTTGCTCCCTCCTGTTGAGCTTGTTGGAGGCTTTTAGAAGGGGTAAAAGTGAGGGAAGATAGATCAAATTCACTCACCACTTGACCTCCTCCTAATCCTAAAGCGGTGATAAATTCAGATTTTAGGGATTGACTATAATTACTTTGGGAGTTAAAAAATACCACTGCCTTGACGTTAGGATTTTTTTGCAAGCTAGATTCGGCTAATGCCCGTGCCGCCACAAAATCACTGGGAACAGAACGAAAGATATAGTCACCAAAATTGGAGAGTTTAACTGAGGTACTGATGGGGGAAATCATTACTAATCCTGCTTTTTGATAGATAGCAGCCGCAGCTAAAGAGGTGTCACTGCTAGTGTGTCCTACTACTCCTAAAATGCTGTTATCAGCCGTTAATTTTTGGGCAATTTGAGCGGCAATTTCGGGATTATCAGCATCATCAGCAATGAGAACTTTTAAAGGAGTGCCATTAATTCCTCCGGTTTGATTGATTTGATTTTGAGATTGGGCAACTCCTCGTAAAACTTCTAGGGCGGTGTTGACATTGCTCCCAATTGGCACGGAAACGGCGATAGTATAGGACTTAGCTTCACCAATACGGGCGTTATTTAAGTAGATGAGAGCTTCGGGATCATTTCGATTAGTTTGTAGGGATTTTTCTAGGAGGTAAACTGCTTGCTGAAAGTCTCCTTTTCCGAGTGCCTGTATGGCGGCTTGTTTGTCAGAAGAAGCCCCTTCAACTATTAATAATTTTTCCCCTTGACTAAATCTTGCTTGTGCCGATACCGATTTTTGCCCCAGTTCAGGAAGATTGGTTGGGTTATCTTTTCCTTGAAAACGATTGTATAACCACCAACCACCTGCCCCAAAAAATATTAGGGTAATCAGCAGGGCTAAAAGGAGGGTAACGGTCTCATTTTTCTGGCTCATGGGCTGATCAACTAAGATTAAATTAATGGTTTAATCGAGATTTATGTTAATAAAAGTAACATTTTTGGTTTTTTAATAGGGCCAATCCAAGTCTGAATGGCAACAATATCCGATCTACCTTGATAGAATACCTCATTTGGGGTCTGATAGTCAAGATATTGTTTAAATGCGTCTTAGCTTATTAGCGATACTTTACCTTTTTCTTTGGGAATCTTCTAAATGTTTTATTAAAACATTGGAGGATAAAGGACCGTGTAAATGACTCCAGGGTAAAACCTGTTCTAAACGCCATTGTTGATGAACATAATAATCTAGAGGGGGAATTTTTCCTTTTAGTTCCTTAAAAGCCCGTTTATAACTGCCTAAAGAATCACCGTAGCCACGGGTTAATTCTAACAGGGAAGTTAAGCGGCGATCTCCTCTAGATAATAGGGCTTGAATCACCGACCAATTATAACTTTCTGGACGAAATTCTATGCCCTGTTTACCTAATTGTTTCTCTAGATATTTTAATCTTTTTTCGGCCATTTTATTAACTCCAAACCACTGAAAAGGAGTATGAGATTTAGGCACAAAGGTGCTGCAACCGAAAGAGATTCGCAGTCCAGAGGCAGCTTTTTTTAAGGCTATTAACATTTCCACAGTTGCCCCAATATCTTCGGTTTCTTCTCCCGGTATTCCCACCATACCATAGAGTTTTATCCCTTTTAAACCGCCCGCTTTAGCATTAATGGCAGCCTGGATAATTTCATCATTGGCTAACTTTTTGTTGATAATTTCCCGCAAGCGATCGGAACCACTTTCTACAGCAATAGTAATTGATTTGCTGTCTCTTAGGGATAAAATTCTGGCTAATTTTTCCGTGACAGTATTAGTTCTAACTGAAGCGATCGAGAGTCTAACTCCCTCAAATTTTGGTTGAAAAAGATAATCAAGTAAGGTTTCAAATTCAGGATGTTGGCTGACGGAAGCACCTAATAAACCCAAGCGATCGGTCACTTTTAAACCTTTTTCAATGGCGGGAATCAGGGATTCTAAACTAGCAGTACGAAAGGGTAAAGTTAGATAACTAGCTAAACAAAAACGGCACATTTCTGGACAACTTCGCACCACCTCTACCATATAAATATTCTCCCATGCCGCTTGTTTTGTCACCACCGTAGAAGCAGAAAGGGTATTACTGCGATAGGTTTGTTTACTAACAAAGGCGGGAACATTATTATCTATGGGTAGAATTGCCGTAATTTCGCCATCAGGACTATCATAATTAACGGTGTATAAACTAGGAACATACACCCCCGGAACCTGTGCTAAATGACGGAGTTTTGTCGGGCGAGCGGCGTTTCTAACCTCTTGATAGGCATTAATAAAATCAGCAATTAAATTTTCACCATCTCCCAATAAAATTACATCAAAAAAAGCGGCAAAAGGTTCGGGATTAGCAGTTAAAACCGGTCCACCTCCAAAAATTATCGCTTGCTGATCTTGCCGTTGATGACTGTGGCAAGGAATGTCTAAAGATTCTAACAGCGAGAGGATATTAACATAGTCCAATTCCCAGGAAAAGGAAAAGCCGACTAATTCGGGATAACGGGGTAAAGATTCTTGAAAATCCGTAAATAAACGACTAACTTGTATATCCGATCGCAGGGCTAAAGTTGCCCAAACAATTTGATAACCTAAACTGGTTATACCCACAGAATACTGATTAGGAAAGGCAAAAATGGTTCTAAGGGCATCACTGTGGGGTATTGCGGGAGTAAAGAGTAGTTTTTCGTCTTGTAAGATGGTCATTTCAGTTATCAGTTATCAGTTATCAGTTATCAGTGACTACCAGTAGTCTTCAGTAGCTTTTAATTTTCATTCTCTTGAAAGGGGAGACTTGTTACCTCTTGTTTTTGGTCATATATAAGTTTAATTTAATCGGGGGGTGAAGGAGGGGAAAATATCTCAATATACAGTTCTAGGATCCTATCTCAGGTTATGATCCTAGGTAGTCGGTGGTCAAGAACAAATTTAAGTTATACTTCCTGCCTAGGCATAGCTATTGTATTTACAGGAGATTTTCTCTTATATCCTAGCAATTTTCACAGGTTAACTAGGTGTCGATTGATCCCCTTCACCCCAGCCAGAATGAAATCTATGAATAATTCCGAAGAATACGTTATAATCATGGCGAAAATCCTAGATTTAACCATTCCCGATCGCTATTTAAATTCTGTGGTTGAAAACTGGCAACGCTTGCAAGAAATCGCCAGTTTAGTGACAGAATTTCCCTTAGAGGATGACGGGGAAAGCGCCCTCAGCTTTGAACCATGACTATTTCTGTGAGCGATTTAGCTCGATCGATCCAAAATCGTCAAACTAGCGCCTTAGAAGTTATTAGCCAGACTTTGGCAGTGATAGAGGCGAAAAATCGCCATTTAAATTGCTTTACCGACATTTTACAGCCTAGGGCGCTCGCTCAAGCCCAAAAAATCGATCAAGCGATCGCCAATGGGGAATCCGTCGGCCCCTTGGCAGGAGTCCCCTTCGCCGTCAAAAATCTCTTTGATATCGAGGGTATTGTCACCCTTGCTGGTTCCAAAATCAATCGAGATCACCCTGCCGCCGGACAAGATGCGATCGCTATTCAAACCCTAGAAGCGGCCGGGGCAGTTTTGGTGGGGGCGACCAATATGGATGAGTACGCCTACGGTTTTGTCACCGAAAATGCCCATTATGGAGCCACTGCCAACCCCCTCGATCCTAGTCGCGTCTCGGGAGGATCCTCCGGCGGTTCCGCCGCTGCCGTTGCCGCTAATTTAGTGCCTCTCGCCCTCGGTTCCGATACTAATGGTTCGGTGAGGGTTCCCGCCGCTTGCTGTGGCGTAGTGGGGCTAAAACCCACCTTTGGGCGCGTATCCCGTCAGGGCCTATTTTTGTTCGTTAGTAGTTTGGATCATCTGGGATTTTTTAGCGGCAATGTGGCGGATATGGCGGCTATTTGGCGTGTTTTTGCCAAAAATAACCTTAAAGCTCCTTTAAATGGCTTAGAGGGGGTAAAAATAGCCCTTGCCGACGATTATTTTCAGCAGGGAGCCAAACCGGAAGTAATCGAGGCGGTGACAGCGATCGCCGAACGTTTGGGAGTGAGCCAAAAAATCACCATTCCCGAAACCGCCCGCGCCAGAGCAGCCGCCTATATAATTACCGCTTCTGAGGGGGCAAATTGGCATTTACCGCGTTTACAGACCAGATTAGAGGATTTTGACCCCGCAACCCGGGATCGCTTCTTGGCAGGGGCATTAATTCCCTCTAGCTGGTATTTACAGGCTCAACGTTTTCGCCGTTGGTATCGCGATCGTCTGCGAGAGATTTTCACCGAAGTCGATATTATCCTCACCCCGACGATTCCCTGTATTGCGCCGCCGTTAGGAGTAGAAAAAATGATTATTGACGGGCAAGAGCTATTAATTAGACCTAATTTAGGCAGATTCACCCAACCTTTTTCTTTTATCGGTTTACCTGCCCTTTCTTTGCCGATTAAACGTTCATCCAGGCTACCTTTAGGTTTGCAAATCATCGCCGCTCCTGATCGCGAAGACTTAATCCTAAGCGTAGCAAGGGTTTTAGAGGAAATGCTGATAGATATCCCGCACCAGTGAGATTTCAAGGGCTTACTTCCCCTTAAAATCCCTAATTTAGGCACTTATTAAACGAAAAGGTCATTTTTCCAGTCTAAGTAAACAATCTACTGACTGGGAGACTCCTTTTCAATCACATCTAACCAAGCGGCGGCCGATCGCTCCCAAGTGTCAGTTAGGGCAATTTGACGACATCTTTCGCGCTCTTGGGCTAAAAGCTGGGGATTTTTCAGTAATTCGACGATTTTCCGGGCTATAGCTTCCTGAGTAGCCGGATCGGTTACTTCCCCCGGCACTTTCACACAGTAGTCCTTTTCTCGAAAAACGGCAAAATCCGTCACCACTGGCAGACAACCCACCACTGCCGACTCGCGCACGGAAATACAATCGATCTCACGATAGGTGCAACCGTAGTAATGAATAGCAGAGCGAGCTTTTTCCTCGATTAGTTGACGATAACCGATCATTCCGCGATCAACTACCCCCGGACTAGCTTTAATCAAAGCGATTAAATTATCGCGCCATTCTCTGCGATCGCTATAGCCATCCCGTTTAGTAAAACCATAGTAGAGATGTAACTCAGCTGCGGGAATTGCCGCCTTGATAATCGGCCAGCCATGCTTTAACATTGACTCTAGGCCTCGATAATAACGAGAGGCATAGACTAGACGATAAGGAAGATGCTCGCTTTCTGGCACCGTCTCACTTACAGCCAAAAGAGAAGCATCAATACCATTAGGAACAATCGGACATTGATGATCGGGACAGAAATCCAGTAAATCCCGTTGATATTGGCTTTTACAGAAAATTTTGTCGTATCTAGCCAAAATTTCGGGGGTATAGGAGGCTGCCGGAACTTTAATATCTTGCCAATCAAAAAAAATTCGTTCTGCCTTGGTACCAGGACGGCAATAGGTGGGATGACGAGAGATCACCAATGTCTCAAAGCGATCCTGCCAATTCATCTGGTAATAATTAACATAGCGAATACCGTCCTGTTCCCCTTCCATACCCTCACAATTGCCAAAAATTGTCACTTTATAGCCGCGTTTCGTCCATTCCTGCGCTAAAAAAGCCACCGATGCCTGGGTGCCACTAGCCCCGCGTTGCCAAATTTCCGCCGGACGCATGGGACGATATTTTTCTGTGTAAATAACGATCGATTTTTTCGGCCAACGACGGGCGCTCAAACGCTGTTTAATTTGAAATAGGGAAGGTGCGCTCGCCCTTAGCCATTGTTTGAGATTAGATTGTAGGGATGGAGTAGCTTGTGACACTCTTTTTCTCCAAGATCGAGGGAAAATAGGGGCGATGGGTGATGGAGTCTTAGTTCCTTGAATTTAACTCGATTTCTCGACTCAGTAGAACAATTCGAGCCTATCATATAATAGGTTCAAGTCAAAAATCAATCTTTTTATTGATATCTATCTGTAAGTAAATCTATGAAAATTGTCATCCCGATCTTATTTTATCGCAAAGGAGGAGTAGAAAGAGTCATTATCTCTTTAATACCTAGCTTATTAGAATACGTCGAACAAATTATTATCGTCCTCCCTCGTAATGATATTGAATATTTTAAGTCTTTAATGCCAGATTCTGATAAACTTATCTACGAAAATTTTGATTTTTATCCCCAGAGTTTTGAGACAAAATTAATCTATTTTTATGGTCTTATAGCGAATTTTTACAAAACCCTAAGACTGAATTATATTCATCGTCTTTTCTCTCGTAGAATTGAATTTTTACGCATCGAAGCAAGAATTAATCAGATTATCAATCGTTACCAAGCTGATCACTGTTTGTATGGGATGACTAATCGGATTTCTCCCCCCAATGTCAAGGTTACTTTAAGTGGCATTATTTATGATGTGTTTTGGCAATTTGCTCCCTTAACTTACTCAGAATCCTATCAAGAACCCTACAATGAAGCGTTAAAAGAATGGTTAGATCGGGCCGATCTACTGTTCACAATTTCCCAAAAAACTAAAGACGATGTTTTAAAAGTTTTTCCCAATGCTACCTATGCTAGTAAATTAAAAGCTGTACCCTTAGCGGGATTTATCGAGCAGTCTAATCCCAAGATTGATCTAGTCAAAAGTGAGCTAGTTACTTTTTATTTTCCCTCCTCTTTTGGTATCTACAAAGATCATCTGACTTTACTCAAAGCAGCTATGACACTAGCTAAAAAAGGTTTAAAATTTCAAATAGTTTTTATCGGCAAAGAAACCGATAATCTAGTTAGTGGAAATCTGCAATTATCTCAACAGTCCCAAACTCAAGAATATCAAGATTATCTCAAAGAATGTACCCGACTTTATCGGGAAAATCAAGAAATTTTCGAGAGTCATATCAAGGGATTAGGTTATCAAGACTATGAAACCTTGCAATTTTATTATCAAACCTGTTCCTCTGTGGTATTTCCCTCAAAATACGAAGGTTTTGGATTAGCAATAGCAGAAGCAATTTTACAAGGTATTCCCGTTATCGCTTCCGATTTAGAAGTGTTTCAAGAACAGGTAGAATTATATAATTGTCCCGAAAGAGTGCAATTCTATCCTAGGGGAGATGCGGACAGTTTAGCCAATTGTTTAGAACAATTTATCCTCAATCCAATTCCTCGCTTGTTCCCCGAAGATATCCCCAATAAAATTAATCTCTGGACTTGGGAAGATGTGGCCAAAAAATATGTAGAAATACTGAAAGAAAATGCAGGTTACTGATCTCTATATCTACCCGATTAAATCCTGTCGAGGTATTCAATTATCCCAAGCTGAAGTGACTCCTAAAGGTTTACTCTGGGATCGAGAAATGATGTTAGTGGATGGCAAGGGTAAATTTATCACCCAAAGGGAATATCCGCAATTAGCCAGGGTTTCTATCACGATGACAGGAGATAACTTTTCTCTGAAAACATCTCAAGATTCCCTAACTTTTTGTCCTAATTTCACAGGAGAAAAAAGAGCGGTTCAAATCTGGGAATCTCAAACCATAGCCATGGATCAAGGGGATGAAATCGCCGAATGGTTCGAGAAAATTCTCGACATTCCCTGTCGTTTAGTGCGACAATCTCCCGATTATCCACGTCCCGCGAATCCTCGCTATGCAGGGAACGATCATACTCCCGTCAGCTTTGCCGATGGTTATCCAATTTTATTAACTAATACTGCTTCTTTAGAGGACTTAAATCGGCGTTTAGTTGCACCGGTGCCGATGAATCGTTTTCGGCCTAATATTGTTATTAGTAGCGATCGAGCTTTTAGCGAAAGTAGTTGGCAAAAGATCACAATTGGAGAGATAAATTATGCCCTAGTTAAACCCTGTAGTCGCTGTATTATCACCACCACCGATCAAGAAACGGGTAGGAGAAATCCCCAGCAAGAACCTTTAAAAACCTTAAGCACTTTTCGCAGTTTCCCGGGGGGAATTATGTTCGGAGAAAATGTCATCCCCGAAAAGACAGGTACAATTAAAGTCGGCGATCCTATTACCGTAATCTAGAGATATAGGGGCAGCCCTTTCAAGGTCAGTCAAATAAAACCGGAAATACTGGCAACCAACTCTTGAAAAGCTAAAAATATGCCTAGAAATCAGCACCGAACTCTTGACGGAGGGAGCGCAGTATATCCGTCCCCAAAGTTGTCTCACCAGTTTGTACTAACCAACGTTCCAAGTTACGATTGGCATCGATAAACTTCTGGGATGAGTCTCCCTTGTATCCGACCACTAATCCATCCGAACAAACGATCCACTCGAATCCAGCGATCGCACCTCTGGGATTACTGAGGATCACCCCTCGATAACCCAAATTGCCACTAGGTTCACCAGCTTTGGTAGGGGACAAACGCTGCAGTTGTTGGAGTAGTTCCTGACTATCGCGCTCGTTAAGAGTCCAATGGGGATTGGGACGACCACTAAATATATCGAGTTCTACTTGCACGATCGCCTCCACTGTCTGAGTGTAAACTATTAGGCCGAGCAGGCAAAAGAGGGGTATGGCGATCACCACAATTGCTGCCACCTTTCCCCTCCTTCCCTCAGGTTCTATCTTAGCCATCTAACTGACCTGAGTTGAAACGTTTAACGAATTTTTTGGCTCTTACAAGTATAGAAATAGCCGCAAAATTGCGTATAAATTCCGCGATTACAGGTTTGGGGATTTGTAATCACCCGGTTACTATTATCAACATTTCTGACCGGCGTGGAACCAGGTTTATGACTCCAGAAACCCTCTTTATTCAGTCGATACCAGTGGAAATCTCGTCCTGGAGCTATAACTAGGGCCACCAGATAGCGAGGGGCTTCGGAGGCGGGGAAACAATTATAACGTACATGTAAGCCATCACACAGGGAAGCTCGGGTCACTTCCGCACAGGTGAGCGAGCGATACATACTACCACAACCGCGTCCGGGTTGGGCAAAGGTATCGGTGCGTTTGTTACTGGCGTAATTGTAGCAGTTATTGTTCCGCAGGATAGTTGCGTTGTTGTTCCAGAAATTGGGATTATAAGCTCCCAATTCGTATTGGCAGGCGGCCTTGGGGGTTTCGAGGGGGATTTCCACAGCTTCGGGGGATAATTCTAATCCTTCCGTATCGAGGAGCGTCAAGCGCTCACCTACATATAATTGTTCCTGCAAAAACCCCTGTAGATCTTCATCTAAAGATAGAGCTTCTTCTTCAGGGGTCATTCTGGTGGTTATTTCAGCACTATTGATTAAACCGACCAGTCTTTCGGCAATAGCATTGGCTTTAGAACTGGTAGCATACTGTCCAGCCGCTAGATAAATACTCTCTGGCAGATTGTAATTGCGGCCTACCTCATCGTTGAGGGGTTCTACTAAAAATCCCCGTAATCCTAGACCAGCGTTGGCTGGTGCCGATTTAGCGATGACACTAGCATTATTAGCGATTTCCCGCAGGGTAGCGCGAATTTCCTGTTCATCGCTGATAATCCACTCTGGATTCGCTCGTCCAGAATATAGATCCGCAGTAATTTTTAACATCTTTTTTCCCTTTGTTTGAAGTCAACAACCTTGTCTTAGGTGTTCAGTCACTTGTCCCACGAGTGTCAAATTTATGCACTCGCAAAAGTGACTTGCTCCCAGATGATCCCACTATACATTTAAGAAAATACGGGAGCATCTCTCTTAGGCCATAAGTAGAAATATCAAGGTTAAGATAAATAACCATAAGAACAATACTTGACTAGAGACACTGAAACCATGCCCCTTGATACCGCCTCGATTTTAGAAGTATTACGTCCCGTTCAAGATCCGGAACTGCAAAAAAGCCTAGTGGAATTGAACATGATCCGCAATGTGGCGATCGATGGCGGAAAAGTTAGCTTTACCCTAGTTTTGACCACTCCTGCCTGTCCTTTGCGCGAATTTATCGTGGAAGACTGCCAAAAAGCCGTTAAACAGCTGCCCGGGGTGGAAAGTGTCGCCGTGGCAGTAACTGCCGAAACCCCGCAACAAAAAGCTTTACCCGATCGCCAAGGCGTGGAGGGGGTTAAAAATATTATCGCCGTTTCCAGTGGTAAGGGCGGTGTGGGGAAAAGTACCGTGGCTGTCAATATCGCCGTCGCCTTAGCTCATTTAGGGGCAAAAGTGGGGCTATTAGACGCGGACATCTACGGCCCCAACGCCCCGACAATGTTGGGCTTAAATGACGCACAAGTGACCGTACAGGGCGCAAATGGCGAGATATTGGAACCCGCTTTCAACCATGGCATCAAAATGGTTTCCATGGGCTTTTTGATCAACCCCGATCAACCGGTAATCTGGCGCGGTCCGATGTTAAACGGCATTATCCGTCAGTTTCTCTATCAAGTCAATTGGGGCGATTTAGACTATTTAATCGTCGATATGCCTCCCGGTACCGGGGATGCACAATTAACTTTAATTCAATCAGTCCCCCTAGCGGGTGCGGTGATTGTCACCACTCCCCAGACGGTTTCTTTAATTGATGCGCGTCGGGGTTTAAAAATGTTCCAACAGCTAGGGGCGCGGGTTTTGGGTATCGTGGAAAATATGAGTTATTTTATCCCTCCCGATCAGCCCGATCGCTCCTATGATCTATTTGGGTCCGGTGGTGGGGAAAAAACCTCGCAAGAATTGGGCATTCCTTTACTGGGATGTGTACCTCTGGAGATAGCCCTCCGGGAAGGCGGTGATACTGGTGTACCAGTGGTTTTGGGGCAACCAGAATCGGCCTCAGCTAAAGCCCTAATAGCGATCGCTCGTCAGGTGGCGGCGAAAGTATCCGTGGCAGCCTATAGTTAGGGTTTGCGGCAAAAAGTTTTCCCTAGGGGCAGGGTGTGGGGTGTAGGGTGTAGGGTTTTACCCATTTTCAGGGAAAAAGTCCCTAAATTTTCCCCCCGATCACTCCAATGTCCGGTGCTTTTGGATTTCAAAAAGGTCTAAAAGTCTTATCGAACAATGTTTTTAGATTTATTCAGCAAACCCTAGTTAGTTAGTAAATTTGGGGAGAGAAATGGTGAGAAGACAGTCCCTTATTAGTAGGAAACTAAGCGGTTTTAGTGAGCAGTTTAGCTTCATTTTCCGGGATATAGCCCAAATGGATCGGCTTTTGTTCGTTTTGGTGACGGGTTTAACCGTTTTCGGTGGTTTAATGATTCGTAGTGCCGAAAGAAACACCACCGCTCTCGACTGGTGGCAACACTGGTTATTCGGGTCCGTGGGAGTGGCGATCGCTTTATTTCTGGCCCGTTGTCGTTACGAAAGTCTGCTGAAATGGCACTGGTTAACCTATCTTCTTACCAATCTCTCCCTAATTGCGGTAATTGTCCTAGGGGTGACGGCGAATGGGGCGCAAAGTTGGATTAATATCGGCAGTTTTAACGTGCAACCGTCGGAATTTGCCAAGGTAGGTTTAATTATCACCCTAGCAGCCCTCCTACATCATCGTCCCGCCGATAATCTTTTTGCGATCGCTCGTGTTTTTGCCGTCACTGCCATCCCCTGGGTGTTAATTATGGCGCAGCCGGACTTGGGGACAGGATTAGTCTTTGGTGCAATTACCCTAGGCATGATTTACTGGGCTAATGCGAAACTACCTTGGATGATTATCCTGTTATCTCCCCTCGCATCGGTTTTTCTGTTTAATTTACTTTTTCCTGCTTGGATTGTTTTAGCAATTATCATCGCTGTGCTTGCTTGGTTTACCCTTCCCTACCGTTTTTTATCTACTTTCATCGTGGTGGCAACTAATCTGGCAGTGGGTAAATTAGGCGAGGTTTTTTGGGGTTTATTAAAAGAATATCAAAAAGATCGTTTAACCCTATTTCTTCACCCAGAAAAGAATCCTTTGGGGGGAGGTTATCAATTAATTCAATCCCGCATTGCCATCGGATCCGGAGAATTATTGGGACGGGGATTACACCAAGGCACCCAAACCCAATTAAATTTTATTCCCGAACAACACACCGATTTTATCTTCTCCGTAGTCGGGGAAGAATTCGGTTTTGTCGGCAGTATTCTAGTTTTAATAGCTTTCTGGTTAGTTTGTTGGCGTTTGTTAGTCATTGCTAATACTGCTAAAGAAAACTTCGGTTCTTTAATAGCGATCGGTGTTCTCTCGATGATCGCTTTTCAGGCAATTCTTAATATTAGCATGACCGTGGGATTAGCCCCGATTACAGGGATTCCTCTACCTTGGTTAAGTTATGGACGTTCATCTTTATTAACCAATTTTATCGCCTTGGGTTTAGTGGAATCCGTGGCTAATTATCGCCCCCGTAAGCGTTTGTACTAAGTAGTTGTACAGCTATCAGTTATCAGTGATCAGTTATCAGATTTGAGTTTTAAGTGTGGAGTATTAAATCCCACTTTCCGCACTTCTTAACATTCAATTGATGATTTTTACTAATATATTCCTTCCAAACCCTTGCCAGTAAGAATTATAACTACAATGATGGATTTTGATCAAGGTGAAGAATTGTCAATTTTTTTCTCAGAAAAAATCAATTATTGAAAATGTTCTCAATAGTAGTTTCTACAATCAAGGTTTTTCGTTAAAACATCTTGGGGAATGTAAAAATATATAAAAGTATATGAAGATGTGCTGAATGTCGGATTTAGCAGAAATTTTTCTTAAGTGCTTGACATTTGCCAGATTAGTGCTTATGATGTTTTCCATCACCCAAACAAAGGCAAATTATTTGCACAATCCCAATTCTGAAAGCCATGCACAGCAAAGCTTTCAAGGGTTAGTACGGGTTGTTAGTTTTGTCTGAGTGATTAAACCTATTCACTCGAAATTACCAGAGGAATAAATATGGCATATCCCAACGATCAACAAGGTAAAGCACTTCCTTTCTTTGCTCGTTTCTTGTCCGTAAGCAAAGAGGAATCTTCCATCAAGTCTCCTTCCCCTGAGCGTGAATATAATGTTACACTCAAATACCCTTCTGACTGGGAAGAGTTTTAAACTCAGGTTACTTGAGTAATTGCAGCACTTTTCTTGATTACACCGTACAGACAAAAAGCTAAAGGAGCCACTAAGCAAGGCTCGCAGCCAAAAAAACTGCACGTTGAGATCCTGAGAAGTGCTGTCAACTAAATTTAGTAATTACTCAAGAAAAAAACAAATACTGCAATTAGTTAAGCAAAAGCAGCAATTTTTGCCGCCTTTTATTGAGATTCTGTCCAATAAATACCAGCCCAAAAGCCTTAAAATGGGTTAAAATATAGAGATTTGCAATTGACATGAAAGAATCGCCTAAAGTTGTTTTATTGTTGACCCATAGCGGCGATTTTTTCACGATTGACCGCGTGGCTGAGGCGATAGAAAAAAAAGGAGCCACACCTTTTCGCTTAGATACCGATAAATTTCCCTTAGAGGTTCAATTAGCAGCCCAATTTAATGGGAAAAAAAGTTTTTATCAATTAACCTATAACCATCAATCTATTGATAGTCAACAGGTGCAATCTGTTTGGACAAGACGTATTTGGCAACCTGAACTAACAGGGGATTTAGATCCTCAGTTTCGGGAGGTTTGTGTGCGAGAATCCCAGACGACTTTGGCCGGTTTTTGGGATAGTTTAAGGTCAGCGCGTTGGTTAGATAATTTAGCGCAAATTGAGAAGGCTAAAAATAAGTTATTACAACTTCGTTTGGCCTCAGAAGTTGGCTTAATTATTCCCCCCACTTTAGTTACCAATAATCCTGATGCTGCCCGGGAGTTTTTTTCCCAGGTTCAGGGACGAATGGTGAGTAAATTGTTAACTGCGATCGCCCGCAGTATGGAGTCGCCGGAATTTTTTCTTTATACCAGTAGGGTGAAAGCAGAAGACCTTGAGGAAGCGGAATCTTTACGTTATTGTCCCATGGTTTTTCAAGCGGAAATTCCCAAACAATTAGAATTGAGAATTGTCGTGGTTAATGGACAGACATTTGTGGGAGCTTTAGAATCTTCTCAGTATAATAATTCTGCCGTAGATTGGCGAAGACCTGGTATTGATCCTGGTGCTTGGCAACATCATACTTTACCTGATTCACTATTGCAGCAACTTCAGATTTTTATGGCTAATTTAGGGTTGAATTTTGGGGCGTTTGATTTTATCTTAACTCCTGGGGGAGAATACGTTTTTTTAGAAGTTAATCCGGGTGGTGAGTGGGGAATGTTAGAACGGGATTTAGATTTACCTATTTCTCATGCGATCGCCGATTTTTTAGTCTTCGGTTGATCGGCAAAGCTCGCACTGAAAAAAAATTGTTAATCCTAAGTTTTCAAGGAGATTTATGACCGTTTTAATTGTTACTTTTAGCCACGATAATGAAAGTATTCCTCTGGTAATCAAAGCCATAGAAACGATGGGGAAAAAAGCCTTCCGTTTTGATACCGATCGCTTCCCTACAGAGGTAAAAGTTGATCTTTACTCAGGCGGTCAAAAAGGCGGAATTATTACCGATGGAGAACAAAAATTAGAGCTAAAAGAAGTTTCTTCTGTCTGGTATCGACGCATGAGATACGGACTAAAATTACCCGATGGGATGGATAGTCAATTTCGCGAAGCTTCTCTTAAGGAATGTCGGTTAAGTATTCGAGGAATGATTGCTAGTTTATCTGGCTTTCATCTTGACCCAATTGCTAAGGTAGATCATGCCAATCATAAACAATTGCAGTTACAAGTAGCGCAACAATTAGGTTTATTAATTCCGGGGACTTTAACTTCTAATAATCCTGAAGCTGTCAAGCAATTTGCTCAGGAGTTTGAAGCGACAGGAATTGTGACTAAAATGCTTTCTCAATTTGCTATTTATGGAGACAAGCAAGAGGAAATGGTTGTTTTTACCAGTCCTGTTACTAAGGAAGACCTAGATAATTTGGAAGGTTTGCAATTTTGTCCCATGACTTTTCAGGAAAACATTCCTAAAGCTTTGGAATTACGCATCACTATCGTCGGTGAACAAATATTTACGGCGGCGATTAATTCCCAACAATTAGACGGTGCTATCTACGATTGGCGAAAAGAGGGAAGAGCGCTCCATCAACAATGGCAACCCTACGATTTACCGAAAACTATTGAAAAACAACTACTAGAATTAGTGAAATATTTCGGTCTTAATTATGGCGCAATTGATATGATTGTCACACCAGATGAACGTTATATCTTTTTAGAAATTAATCCCGTTGGCGAGTTTTTTTGGCTAGAACTTTATCCTCCTTATTTTCCTATCTCCCAGGCAATCGCTGAAATCCTTGTCAACTCATAAACTGGCAAAGACAGAGCCAGAGTATTTTATCGCATCGACGAGGCTCTGACTCCAGATTTCCCCCCCGACTCCTGACTTGAAAGAGGGTGTGGGGTGTAGAGTGTGGGGTGTAGGGTGTGGGAAGTGGGGAGTTTTCTCAGTGAACTGATAACTGATAACTGATAACTGATAACTGATAACTGACTCCTAACCCCACCAACAAACTTTTTCAGCAAACCCTACTTAATTTCCAGACCAAGACTTTCTCTCGTGCTTCTATCAGATTCATGCCTATTTTTTCTAAAACTCGCTTTGAAGCTATATTATCGGGAGCGCAGCCGGCGGTCACTGTTTGCATACCAGGTTGAGAAAGTGTCCAGTCCATCATTGCTTTTGTCGCCTCGGATGCGTAGCCTTGTCGTCGATATAACGGCGCTACTTGATAGCCAATTTCTACAGCATCTGTGGGTAAACCTGTGGCATCAGGAATAATTTTGATCATCACATGACCAATAAGGGTATTTTCTGTTTGATGAATAATTAAACTCCCCCACCCCCACTCATTTTGTAAGGGGAATTGCAGCAAAATATTGGCAATATCAGGGAAAGCTTGAATCAACTCTTGTTCGGCCCAGTCAGCTGCAACTTTTACCCCCAAAATTGTTGCTAATTCATCGATACCTATAATTGCGGCCTTGAGAAGTTCAAGCTTTAAGGGGACTAAATATAATCGTTCCGTCACCAGTTTTTCCAGTGCTTTCATTTGATAAAATTCCTATACCAGTTATCAGTTATCAGTGTTAATCAACTTACCCAGCAAAAACCTGATTCTCTAGTTCTCCTGAGAGGGGAAAGTCTGAATACTCTGTCTCAATTTCAATCTGTTTGTCACCCCATTAGCTATATTCTCACCCATTTTAAGGTTTTTGGGTCTTTATCGTAACGATAATTAAAACCATCTTTGGCAGTAATAATTTTACCTAAACTGGCACGACTCCGAACGTTACTTAAAGAATAATCAGTTAGGGACTGCATTTGTTGATGGGACAAACCTTCGGCTATTTCAGAAACTCCGGCAATTTCCGCATCATGCTCAGTTTTAACCTCAGACAAAGGCTCTATTTTTACCGCCGAGAAATTTTCTGATTTTTTTGATGTCATGACCAGGTCATTAACTTTTTTGCGCTGATAATCTTCTACAGTTGACAGCTGCCAATGGGAATTTTCTGTTAACTCTAAGACCCATCGATGATAATTAAATAAACTTTCCCGATGACCAACACTAATAAAAGTGGTTTCACTTGCCTGTAATTGCTGATATAAGCTGGCTTCATTGGCCAAATCTAAAGCGCTGGTTGCTTCATCTAAGATAGTAAAAGTGGGTTTAGTGATTAATAGTCGAGCAAAAGCTAATCTTTGCTGTTCTCCCAGAGATAAAATCTGTTCCCAATTGACTTGTTTATCTAAGGTATTTTTGTCAGTTAATAAATGTTGCAGGTTGACTTTTTTTAAGATGTTTTCTAATTCTTCATCGCTCACCTGCTCATTGGTATGGGGATAAAGTAATTGCTGGCGTAAAGTGCCAAGGATAATATAAGGACGTTGGGGTAAAAATAACATTTTAGCTAAAGGAGGACGCACTAAACGGCCGCTACCTGCTTTCCATAAACCGGCGATTGCTCGTAACAAGGAACTTTTTCCTCGACCACTGGGGCCAATAATCAGTAGGCTTTCTCCCAAAGGAACAGAAACCGATAAATTCTCCACAATTACCTTTTCATAATCGGGAGTTTGTAGGGTAAAATTTTCAAAAGCTAGACGATTATCTTCCAGGGTGATAATACGACTTAAGTTTTTCGGCTCTTCACTGGCAACTTTTAAGGCATCTGTTAAGGTAGCTAACCGTTCAATATAACTTGAAACTTTACCCGATGTTCCCCATTCAGTAATTAATTGTCCCAAGGCATTAGAAAAAAGGAAACAGCATAAACTCGCTTGACTAATTTCCCCATAATCGATTTCGTTTTTAATAAACATGGGGGTCAAAATAAACATTGAAAATACACTAATCGCTGACTGATAACCCCGATTAAAAAGATTATTAAACCGTTCCCAATTGATCAGTTTTTCCGAGCTTTGAATAACCCGTTCAAAACGGCCTTCAATGATTTTTTCTTCCTGCTCTTCTCCCTGAAAAAAAGCAATGGATTCGGCGTGGTTACGCACATGGGTTAAAGCATAATTATAATCAGCTTTATTATTAAGTTCAGATTGATTAATTTTGTTTAATTCTTGAGTTAGATAAATTGCTATTAAATTTCCTGCGAGCGTATAAATTATTAGATAAACCGCAATTTGCCGAGAAATTGTCCAAAGAATAATCGCAAAAGTAATCATTTGTAACCCTTTTTCCACGAAGGTGATTAACAACCTTAGGGTCATGGTCGTAATTGGTTCAATTTCTTGAGATAATCTTTGATCGGGATTTTTTAAGTTCGAGGTAAAATCAATGTTATAATAAGCGCGATAATTGAGATATTTTTTGACGGTTTGTTTCGTTAACCACTTATACCAATCTAAGGCTACTTTGCGACGAATAAATTGAGAAAAAGCAAATAACCCCGTTGTTCCTATAATCAACAAACTGGATAACCACAGCGTATTTAGATATTTAGAAAGATCTCTATCTTCAATAATAATATCGAGTACATAACGATTCCAGTAGCTACTAAAAGCTTCTACCCCCACCGTTGCCAAGATACTTAAAAGAATCAAAGCTGACATTCCCCAAGAAATGATCACATCTCCAAAGGCACGTCCATTTAACTCCGTTGGATACCAATAGGGTTGAGCCACAATTTTTAGGCTTTCCCAAAATTGACCAAATAGTGAAAAGGGATTCTTGGCCGACTGGTCGGACACAACAGGGTTTTCCGTTGCTTGTTTAGTAGTATATTGGGGCATCTAGATGCAATTGGCAGTTCTTTTACTGTTCTCTTGACAACTCAATATTACATTGTAGCGGGAGAATTACCCGTTTTTGTCTTTTGGTAACATTTTTATCTAGAAGATGAAAGCCAGCTATGGTCAGAAAGCTCTGACATAACTAAGAACTACTTGACCCACTTTTGTTACTGTGGCACTTTAGATACTAATTACTGTTTACTGATCACTGAAAAACCCCCATCTCTCAATCTCCGTGATCCTCAAAATGATTAGCTAGTAGGAATTTTTGACTGGTATTCAACTCTTGCCAAAGCTGGTTAATTTTCTCGTAAGCTTCCGTGGAGGTAAGCTTTCCCCCACTGTGTAAACCAGCGATAAAAGAGACTCTCAGGGCGAATTCCTGCAAGTTAGCGTTAAAAACTAAATTTTGTGGCGTGAATAAACCCCTGTAGCTGGTTTTAGGGTAGAGAAAGTTATCTTTAGAATTGAATTTTTCCATTGTTACCGACCCCCCAGTATAGGATATCTACATTATTATATATTTAAACTTTTGTTAACTTATGCTTAACCTAAGAATTTAAACCTGTCTCTAGATTCTTAAGAGAGTAGCTGCTGAACTTGATTAGCCGCCGCTATCCCAGAAGTTAAGGCCGTTTCTAGGGAAGAATTTCTCGATAAATCTCCTCCTTGACACCAATCACCACAGGCAACTAGAGGTAAAGGACTATTAACACTTAAACAGGGTACAGCTAAACCCTGACGGACTAAAGCATAACGCCAACGGTGAATCTGTGACCAATCGGGGAGAGGCAAAGAAGCACGAGAGAGCAAATCTAGCTTAACTGCTTCTAAATCCTCGCTATCGAGATATTTAACCGCAAAATCTCCACTACTATGCACAACAAAGACATAATCAGGGGATGATTGCCGTTTACTGCTATCAAGTCCTAACCAAGCGATATCGGTGGAGGGAGCAACTGCGGGTAAAGAATCGCCATAAGCTGCCATTACCGTTAAACAGGGATCGTAAACGATCGATCGCAATTCTGGCATAGTAGTTATGGGAGAGTTTTCTAACAATAACGCTGCTTGCGGGGCGGGAATAGCCAGGACAATCACCGAAAACTCCCCCCGAATTTGACCGTTATTGTTTAAAACCCATTTTCCTTGACGATTTTCCAGACGAGTAACCAGAAAATCTCGTTCAATTTCTAAACCTTGAGCTAAAAATTTCGCCACGCTATTGATGCCAGAAGGAGCAACATAGCTAGAATCAAACCAAGAAGTAACTATATTCTCTCTCAGGAGATTATCAATTAAAGCCGCCGTTTTTTCGCCCTGAATAGTCAAAAAAGGCAAGCCATGATCCACAGCCATCTCTTGATTGGCTCGATTAACCCGTCGCGTGGCTAAACGACCACCAATGCCTCTAGACTTATCAAATAGCTTAACAGTATAACCTCGATCGCACAACTGACGAGCGCAGGTTAACCCGGCTAAACCCGCACCAATGATCCCAACATTAATCGAAAAATTTGTCACTAGCCTTCCTAATCCTGTGAACCCTTGAGTTAATATTAGTAGTAATCAGCACTAGCGAAACTAAGTTGATTATTGGGGCTGAGGAGGACAAACCACATTGGACGAACTACGCACAGCTTTGGAGTTAGCCACCGAGGAGGAACTACAGCAAATCACTAACATCCTCTTTTGCCGTCGTTTTAACCCTCTCGATTATCTACGAGCGCCGGACGCAATCGCCGTTCAAAGTCAAGATTGGGATAGTTGGTTAGATAGCGTCGAGGATCGTTTTCGTTATTTGGCTGCCGATGGTGTGACAGTATTAAAAGGTCAAACCGAAAAAGTTAGTTATCGTCAAATTCTCGTCCGTGTCTGTCATTTCCTCAAGGTTCCCTACTCCCAAAAAATGCCGACAACGGAAATTGAAGCGGAAATCTATCTTCATCTGGTTAACAAAGCTTGGAAACGTCTCCCCCCATCGGAACAAAAATCCCTCTCGATTCAAATTCAAAAGGCGCTCGCGGATTCCCACACTCTCCAACCCTTACCCGTTCACCTACAACATAATCCCCTCGATATAGTCCTCAAAGGCAGTAGCGTCATCGCCGTTAATTCTATCCTGAAACCGATTCTGCTCAAACATATCGCCGGGCAGTTCGCTCTCCATTTTGCCCGCTATCAAGGGGCAAAGACTGCCCTAGTCCAGGGTGGGGCAATTGCTAATCAAATCGCCCTACAAACGGCTAAACAGGGCATGACTCGGGCGGCGGCCCGCTACGGAGCGGTCAGAACCGTGTTAAGTTTGGTGGGACCGGCTCTATGGGGTTGGTTTATTGCTGATCTCGGTTGGAAGGCGATCGCCACTGATTACGGCCGGATTATCCCGACTATTTTTGCCCTTGCCCAAATTCGTCTGACTCGTGAGGATTGTTGGCAACCTGCCTAGCTTGACATCCTCGCCGCCGTAAAACGGACGGCGATTCCCAAACCTCACGATTTAGGTTTCTGCTTCTTTCCCTTGCGGGGTTCCGCACCTGCCTTAACAGATTTACTCTGTTCT